>CAUABY010000046.1 GCA_958427375.1 uncultured Eubacteriales bacterium | reverse complement strand
GGCGGTACTGCGACATATGCGAATTATCCCGGCAACCGCGAAATATTTGGTTCTGCCGCAGAGCTTGAGCAGGCACTGGCGGCTCATCAGGTGCAGGGTCTCACGCCGGAGGGCACAACAGTCAATCTTTTTGACTATGTGGCGTCTAAGGACGGCAGTGTTGTAAGTGACCTTACGGATAAAATTTCTCATACAGGCGGTAGTGTCGCAACATCTGCTCAATGGAACTTGGGTATCAATCAGAACCGTCTACTGCTTTTCGGAGACAGTATAATAGGCGCTGGTTATTGGAACAACGGTGCCGGTGCAGGGCGTCAGTGGGCGCAGGATAACACCAATATGAAAGGCATTGTACTGCCGACCTTGACTAACGGATACCCTGTAATCAACAGGTCAGCCGCAAATCAGCCTATTGCCAATGCCGGGAGCTACACAGAAAACCAGCTTCCTTTCTGCATTGCATGGGCGGCGGATGAAAATAGCTCCGTCAGCCCTCAAGATGCCCCCGCTTTGTCTCAGCGGGTGCTGAACAATTGCGGCGATGACTCTCTGGCTTATTTGTTCGATACCGGTGCGGGTGCCGGAAAACGCGTTTATGAAGATATTGATGGTCTGTTCCAGATAGACAGCGACGGATATTATTACTATGACGCGCGCAAAAACTTTGCCGAACTGAGCGGCGACAGTTTCATTTTGTACGACGGGCCCGCAATATGGCGTACAGATGGCGGCTGGGACGGCAGCGGCTTTAACGGCGACAAGAGTCTGGGCAATTTCTACCCGTTCAACACAGGCAGGCAGGTATTCGACTGCCTTGATACTGACCGTAATTGTCTGAGCAGCAGCGAGAGCACATCAGACACTGACCAAGGACTCGACGGCTCAAAATGGAGTAAAGGGTTTCTTAAAAACAAGGCAACCGGAGATGACGTTGTCATTAACCACCACATGGGCATGACCGTGGAGATAAAATTCTCTCAGCCTGAAAGCGGCAAGCTGAACATGGGTGTAAACGGCAGACAGCCTATGGTGTTCCAGTTCTCCGGGGATGACGACGTCTGGATATTCATAGACGACGTACTGGTGCTGGATTTAGGCGGCATACACAGCGAGCTGTACGGCACTATTGACTTCAGCACCGGCACGGTCATCACAGGCCAGAGCTGGCGAACCGGCGGGCTGCCGGGCAATCCCGGCGGCAATCCCGACGACGCATCAACTTCGCTTTATCGAATGTTTGTAAATGCCTTGGGACCAGATGCGGCAAACGCCAGTGGCTGGACGACCGGTGAAGCTGGCGGGCAAATCTTTCGCACCGGTACGGAGCACACGCTGAAACTATTCTACCTTGAGCGCGGCAACTATGACTCCAGCCTGCAATTGCGCTTCAACCTGCAGCCCTCCCTCTACCACAGCATAAAAAAGGTAGACCAAAACGGCGACCCCCTGCCTGGCGTAACGTTTGAGCTCTATGCGGCCACACCAAACAACGGTGCGAGCACAGACGCCGACGACTACACCATGGGCGAGCATATAGGCACCATGACGACCGGGGCGGACGGAAAGACCAGCTTCACAAGAACGGACGGCTCTCCTTTCAGCTTCGCGGATATGTATCACAGAAGCGGCAAGCTATACTACATTCTAAAGGAAACCTCAACCGCCGGCGGCTATCGAAGCTTGCCGGAGGACATCATACTGAGATTTGACCCGGACAACTCCATGTTAGTCGTTGTGAACCGCTATCAGACCGGCGCTTACGCAAGCTTCTTCTCCAACATCAAGGAGACCGGCACACTGACCTACGGCCAGTTCGACACGGGCAGCGGAGTTATCGCGCCGAGCGGAAACGAGCTGCCGCAAGACAGCAAAGAGCACGGCATCATTGTAGCTGTTCCCATGCTGTACGAGAGCAACTCCGGTAAATGGCAGGCTCTTTACGGCAGCAACACTGAAGGATATGGCGCCGTTGTTCCGGAGGAACGCACAGCCGAGGCGTGGCGCACGGCGGTTCTGAAGGCCGCGCTGTACCAAGCCAGTGACACGCGCTGGCCTGAGTGGCGGCTTACATACAATTCCGAAACCGGAAAGCTTGAGGGATTGTTAGAGGATCTTCCGGGCAGGTCAGACCGTTATGCCCTCAACAACCCTAACGGCGACATGAAAATGGTATATGGCGTTATTCAGCCGGGCGCTTTGAACAGGCTCGGCATCACGGGGAGCAGTTCCGCCGAGCTTTATAACTCACTGGAGGCTTATGTGTCCGGTGCCGTTGCAAACAGTGCTTCTGCCGAAGCCGCAATAAACGGGATAGCAAGTCAGCTTACAATCAGCGGGGACGATTTCAACGCGCGTGATTTCTCTTTCCTGAACACCGACCAGTTCCAGCGCGAGTTCCGCTCGACAATCTATATCCCAAACGAGCGCCGTGAGCTGCGCATCCAGAAGGTCGACGAGGACGGCAGAGGCGTAAACGGCGTTGAGTTCACCCTTACTCCCTCTGATGGCAGCTACCAGACTGTCACCGGCACTACCGCCACGGTAGACGGTCGGGACGGCATGCTGATTTTCAGACCTGACGGAACAGGTCCGGGATATGCCAGGGCAGAATGGGGAGAAGTAAACTCAAAATACACTCTTACTGAAACAAGCGTGCCGGAGGGCTATGAGCGCAACGAGGCGGAGATACCGGTGGTCGTGGGCATTTACTCGATATATGCCGACGCGGGCACTAAGGAGGACGGCGTTACCGTCATGGCCGGCGTCGGTAAGCTGATGCAGACTATGACGAAGTATGCCGCTGACGACATGGTCAACATCACGCTGCGGGATATTACCGCCATTGCCCAAACGCAGGAGAGTGGGCGGTTTACACTGGACGGCTGGCAGGACGACCTGCTTGAAGGCGCGCAAATACCACGCAGCATGAATCTGCACTATGGCATAAACGCGGTGGTGGATTACGGTCTGCACGACGAGGACGGCGGCAGGAACATATATCCGTTCTTCACCACAGACGAAGGCTTCCTGCGGACGCGCGTTGAGCAGAACACTGACGCGCTTGAAAACCCCATATATGAGGGCAGCGTCAACACCGCCAACTGGGATAACCTGCGCGGGATACACATCACAAGTCTTTTCAGCCTGCAAAACACGGTTGTCGTCACAAACAAAAAGACCGTTACGGAGGACACCGGCAAGCTGAGAATCAGCAAGACCGTATCCGGAGACAATCTCACAGACAGCGACTACACCAACAACTTCTCCTTTACGGTATCCCTGAAAAATGCCGACGGTTCGGCACTGCCGGACGAATACTATTACTACGGCGAGCAGCGCGCCGGTTATATCCGCGACGGCGGCACTCTCTCCCTGCGGCATGACGAGGCATTGACAGTTCTCGGTCTGCCGGACGGAACAGTGTGGGAAATCGCGGAGGAGCCGGAGAGCGGCTGGTCCGTATCGCCCATATCCGGCGTTATCAAAGGCTCTGTCAAGCAGGGCGAAACCGTCAGCGCCGCGTTCACAAACTACAAGGGAGACCTGCCGAAAGGCGGTCTGACAGTATCCAAAACCGTTATAGGCAATGTTGTGAACAACGACAAGGCTTTCCGCTTCACTGTGACGCTGGATGAACCCACTGTTAACGGCGCTTTCGGCGATATGACCTTTGTAAACGGCGTGGCGATCTTCACACTCAAGCACAACGAGAGCAAGACCGCCTCCGGTCTGCCTGTCGGCGTGAGGTACACCGTGGAGGAGGACAATTACACCGACTAGGGCTACACCACGACAAAGCAGGGCGAAACCGGCACCATACCCTCCAACGCGACGGCTGCCGCAAGCTTCACCAACACTAAAAGCGTTCACGGGCTGACCGTGAAAAAGCTTGTCGACGGCGAAGGCGCTGACGGAAGCAAGGACTTCCGCTTCACCGTGACGCTCAGCGACGCCACAATCAGCAAGACCTTCGGCGAGATGAGCTTTACAAACGGCGTGGCGAGCTTCACGCTTAAGCACAACGAGAGCAAGACCGCGATCGGTCTGCCTGCCGGCACAGGCTACACCGTGACGGAGGACAATTACTCCGGCGACGGCTACGCCACGACCGTGCCTGATAATGCCGCAGGCAGCATCCTCGACCGCGACATAGAAGTGACCTTCATCAACACGCGCACTCTCACCAGCACCACAGGAAACCTCATCATCTCCAAGACCGTGACCGGCAGCTCCGGCGAGACGGCGAGAGACTTTCACTTCACCGTGACGCTTGCCGACAAGAGCATAAGCGGCGCATACGGCGACATGAGCTTCACTGACGGCGCGGCCAGCTTCACGCTCAGGCACGGTGAGAGCAAGAGCGCGGTGGGTCTCCCCGCCGGTGTGGGCTACACTGTGACGGAAACGGAGGCAAACACCGACGGCTACACCACCACCTCGGTAAACGCGACCGGCACCATCAGGGGCAACACCGTTATAAATGTTGCCTTCACAAACAGCCGAAGCAGCACGATACCCGACCCCGGCACGGGCAATCTAACCGTGTCCAAGACCGTGACCGGCATCTGGGGAGAGACAAACCGCAGCTTTCTCTTCAAGGTCATGCTCTATGAGGCGGCGGGCAACGGCACCAAGCTTGCCGAAAACGTTGATGGCACATATGGGCAGATGACATTTACCAGGGGCACGGCGCTCTTCACGCTCAGGCACGGCGAGAGCCTTACGGCGCTCGCTCTCCCCGCGAACCTGCGCTACATCGTGGAGGAGCGCGACGACACGGGCTACATTATAACCTCCTATGGCAGCACCGGTACTATACCTGACGGCACGACGGCCACGGCCTCCTTTGTTAACTACAAGGGCACCCAACCGAGAACCGGCGACGAGACTAATCTCGCGCTGTGGCTGGCACTGATGGGAGCCTCCCTCTTCGTGCTCACCGCCCTCCCCGCGGTCTATGTGCATAAGAGCAAAAAGCGCAGAGCAAGATAAGCAGGCGGCTTCTCTACATCACGCACATTCCCTCTGTCAAAGTCCATGATTTCTGCCGCCTCTTTTTGCACCGGAGATGCAGCATGTCAGCGGTATTGCCCGTTTTAGTCACTCTCTTCGCGGGTGCGGAGGTATGTGACTGCCCTGCCGGGATATCAATTCCGGCAGGGCAGTTTTTGTCGTTCTCATGAAATGTTATTAGCTTTAGACTGTCAAAGAACCCCGTAAAGCCTTCCCTGTGCAAGGGAAGATGGCAAAAATCGGAGATTTTTGATGGAAGGGTTGTCGTCAAACTAACGTAAAAACAACCCCCTCAGTCACTGCTTTGCCGCGACACCTCCCCTTACTCAGGGGAGCCTTTAAAACTCCGAATTTCTTTTGACAACAATCCCTCAGTCAGCTTCGCTGACACCTCATCTCCGCGCTAAGTGCCGCCGCAAGCGGCGGCTGCGCTCCGAAACGCGCCTGCGGGCGCAGTCTTACTCAGGGGAGGCACTATGGAGTTCTTTGACAATATCAGCGAACGGCGCCAGAGAAAGTCCGGCGCCGTTCGCATTTTCGCTTTAGTTATTTTGCTTTAGCTGTTTTTTGGCTATTTGCTTTAGCTGTTACATCTGTGTATCAAATTGCTTGTTGAAGTATTCGCAAATCGCGTTGTATGATTTTTCGCTGAGGTCATGCTCGACTTTGCAGGCATCGTTTTCCGCTGTCTCCTCGTCAACACCAAGCAGGGTGAGAAATTTGGAAATAGATTTGTGGCGCTCTAACATGCTCTCGGCAATTTTAAGGCCGCTGGGAGTCAATGTTATCAGTCCGTCCCTGTCCATGGTGATGTACCCGCCTTCTTTGAGGCGCTTTGTCGCATAGGTCACGCTGGGTTTGGTCACGTTGAGATGCGCCGCTACATCTATCGACCTGATATAGCCGTTGCGCTGGCGCATAATTAGCATAGTTTCGAGATAGTCCTCAGACGCTTTCTGAATAACCATGACGGAGGTTCACCAGCTTTCATATATTATCAATTTAAAGTTATCACACTTCAACGCAAAATGCAAGAAAAATAACACGCTAAGAGCATATTTTTTTGCTCTTAGCGCTATTTTTTATCAATTCTATCAATTTTTTAATTATTTTCTTTCAGGCGCGCCGCAAGCTCCTCATCGGCCTCGGCCATGAGCGTTTTATACTCCGTATACACCACCTTACCCGGAAGCGCGCCGGAGGGCTTGCGCACATTGCGAAGCATCGTATAGTCCACCGCTATTTTCCCGCCGCCGCGCGCCTGTGAATAGCTGGCGGCGAGCGACGCGGCCTGCTCAAGCGTGCGCTGGGGCGGTTCAAGCCCGTCACAGCGGATTATGACGTGGCTGCCGTGTACTTTCTGCGTGTGCAGCCAATAGTCAGTGCGGCGGGCAATTTTCGTCGTCAGCTCGTCATTTTGCGCGTTGCTGCGGCCAACAAGGATTTCAAACCCGTCATCCGACATGAAGCTGAGCGGCTTTTGCGGCTTGACACGTTCAGGCTTCGCGCCCTTGGGGCGGCGGATGTAGCCGGTGGCTATAAGCTCTCGCCGGATATCGGACACGTCTTTCTCGCTCTCGGCGCGTTCAAGCTCGTCAAGCACACTGTTGAGATAGTCAAGCTGACGCTCACCCACCGCGACGAGCACTGTCAAGTGCTGCTCGGCGGCCTTGAGCTTATTATACTCCTTATAGAGCGCGGCAGCATTCTGCTGCGGCGTTTTCAGCCGGTCGAGCGGTATCTTTATCCGCGGGCAGTCCGGCTCATAATAGTCCTCGCACTCTAAAAAGCTGTCGCCGCGCTTGAGGCGGTAGATATTCGCAGTGACAAGCTCGGCCTGCTTTCTCACCTCTTCCCTGCCCTCAGTGCGCTTTAGCTCCTCATGCTGGCTGGCGAGCTTGCGGGCAAGTCTATCCCGCAGGGTACGCACGGTTTTAGTCAGCTCGTGGCTGCGCCGCCGCTGCTGCTGGACGCGGTCGCGGGCGCTGTAGAACTCATCGAGCATGTCGGAAAAGCTCGCGAAGCGCCGCAGGCTTGCGGCCTGTCCGTACTGGGAGACTGCCATAAAGGAGTAGTCCCTGGGCTGGCCGTCCATGCTTATCATGTATGGCTCAAGCTCGCCCGCGGCGACGGTATCGGCCAAGGCGTCCGCCGCGTCAGGCAGGGCGTCATAGTCACCGCGGCAGCGATATGAAAGCTCACGCGCGATGAGCGGCGAGAGGGCGGCAAAGTTATCCATCAGCCATTTATCAACCGGCGTATCCCTGTCTGCCTTTGCTATCATGGCGCGCCGCGCGGCGCTGTCAGCCGCGAAGAAAGAGACTTTATCCTGCTTTGGAGGCAGGCGGTAAATCATGCCGGGCTGCATGCGGCGCAGTGCGTCACCCGCAAAGTCCATGCGGCGCATACAGTCTATTATGCGCCCGTCCGCGCCGATGAGGGCAACATTTGCGCTGCGGCCTATAAGCTCAACCGCAAGCTTTTTCTCGGAGCTTATGCCGAGCTCGTCATGCGTATCGAGCGTGAAGATTATCATGCGCTCATACTCAGGCTGTTCAACGGAGATTATGCGCGCGCCGACAAGGTGCTTGCGCATGAGCATACAGAACATTGGCGGCTCAGCCGGGTTTTCAAGCAGTGCGCCGGTTAAATTGACACGCGCCGTGCCCGTGCCCGCCGATAGCAGCAGGCGCAGGTTTTCCCCCTTGGCGCGCAGGGAGATGAGCAGCATATCCCGCTCCGGCTGCTGCACCTTGTCTATCCTGCCGCCCTCAAGCTTATCCTTAAGCTCGCGCGTGAGGGCGCTTATTGTGACTGCGTCAAGCGGCATTCAGTCTCACTCCCCCATTATCATATCAAATAGTTCTGATATTCTCTCGCGACGGCCCCGAAGATACAGCCAGCCGAAAAGCGCTTCCAAGCCCGTGGCGGCGTGATACTCCGTCTCGCTCGCTCTCTGTGGGATGGAGTTTACCTTGGCATTTCTGCCGCGTTTATACACCGCAAGCTCCTCATCATTAAGGCTTGGCAGAATCTTTTTGACCGCCGCGGCCTGCGCCGGGGCGTTGACCTTTGCCACAGTCAGCTTATGCAGCTGCTGCACCGCGCTGTGACCCTGCGCGCAGAGCATTGTGCGCACAAGCAGCTCATACACGCCGTCACCGATATGCGCAAGGCCGAGCATGCTTATTGAATTGACCTCGTTAAGGCTCATCTGCGGGGAAAAATAGTCCATATTTTTTCTTTCCTTTTAGCTGAGGGCGCATCATATGATGCGCCCTTATGTGTGCCGCGCAGTGCGCGCGGACTATCAAATTTTGTCGTCCGCATAGGCGGCGTAAGCGTCCGCGCTGTGGCTCATGCTGGCGGCAAGGCTCAAATCGTCGTCCTGCGCGAGGCCGAGCTGAACCTGTATGCTGTGCCAGCCCTGCTGGTCGACAAGCACCTTGCGCGGCTTCGCACCCTCATACGGGCCGACGATACCGAGCTCCTCCATCTGGTCAACTATGCGCGCGGCGCGGGAATAGCCGAGCTTGACGCGGCGCTGGAGCATGGACACCGAGCAGGACTTTGTCTCCAATATGGCTTCAACCGCCTGCGGCAGCATCTCGTCATATCCGCCGCCTATTGCCTCGTCCTTGGCGGCCTTGCCGCTGTCGGACGCGCCGTTTTTATCCTCGGCGGCCTTGTTCATAAAGTCCTCAATCTCACTGTTTTGCTCAACGGGAGCAGCCGCGCTCTCCTTGATGAACTGGATAACGTCCTCGCGCTCCTCGTCGGAGACGAACGCGCCCTGTATGCGCGTGGGCTTGCCGCAGCCGACCGGGGAGAAGAGCATATCGCCCATGCCGACAAGCTTTTCGGCGCCGGTCTGGTCAAGGATGATGCGGCTTTCAAGCGAGGAGGAGACGGCGAAAGCGATGCGTGAGGGGATGTTCGCCTTCATCAGACCGGTGATAACGTCCGCCGAAGGGCGCTGGGTGGCGATGACAAGGTGCATACCCGCAGCGCGCCCCATCTGGGCGACGCGGCAGATGCTCTCCTCAACCTCTTTGGAGGCGACGAGCATCAAGTCCGCAAGCTCGTCTATGACGATGACGACGCGCGGCAGAGTCTGCTCGCCGCTGGCTTCGCAGTGCTTATTATAATTTTCAAGGTCGCGCACACCGATTTCGGAGAAGAGGCGGTAGCGCTTTAGCATCTCAACAACTGACCACTGCAGCGCGCCCGCGGCTTTTTTGGGGTCTGTGACCACGGGCACATAGAGATGCGGGATGCCGTTATATACGCCGAGCTCGACCATTTTCGGGTCTATCATGATAAGGCGCACCTCATCCGGCCGCGCTTTATACAAAAGGCTCAGTATGAGCGAGTTCATGCACACCGACTTACCAGAGCCCGTGGTGCCCGCGATTAGCATATGCGGCAGCTTTGCGATATTGCCCACGATACAGTCACCGCCGATATCCTTGCCTATTGCGAAGCTGAGCTTGGACTTGGCGTTTTTGAATTTGGCGGAGTCGATGATATCGCGCAGGTAAACGGTGCTGACTATCTTATTCGGCACCTCGATACCGACGGTGGAAATCTTATTAGGGATGGGTGCGATGCGCACGTTGACAACGCCGAGGGCAAGCGCGAGGTCGCCTGCGAGATTGGTTACGCGGGCGAGCTTGACGCCCTGCTCAAGCTCGATATCAAAGCGGGTGACCGTGGGGCCGCGGGTAACATCAACCACGGCGGCATTGATGCCGAAGCTGCGGATAGCGCCCTCAAGCCGCTCTCTGTTCACCCTGACCTCGTCGCGCGCGTCCACACTGGCGGCGCTGCCCGCGCGCAGAAGCTCTATCGGCGGGAACACATAGCCGGTGCTGTCCGCCGCCGCGGCGGCGGACACGGCCGCCTCCACCTTTTTGGCCTCGGCATCGACCTCGGCGCGGCGGCTCTTTTTCTTGGGCGGGTCGTTTATCTCGGTGACGAGCGGCACGGGGCGCATAATCTCCTCCACGGTATTGCGAAGCTCGTCCACATCCACGCCCGCCGCGCGCGCCTCCTGCTCGGCCTTGGACGGCTGTACCGCTTCCTCCCGCGCCGCTTTGGCTGACGCGCGGTCAAAGTCGTTCATAAAGCAGTCCACGTCGACGGGGGCTGTGACGGCGTTGAAGTCATGGTCTTGTATAATGGCCGCTCCGCGGCGCTTGGGCTTGGAGTCCGCGCCCGTATGCGCGCGCAGAAGGTCAAAGGCCGGGGTTGCGCTGCTCTCGCTGATGAGAAACTCCTCATCGTCATCATCGTAGAGCGGGATATCTATGGGCGAAACTGGTGAAGCCTTGCCCGCGGCGTTCGTACTGCGCGGCATGCCCTCGCGCTCGATGCGCTCAATCTTTGCGCCCTTGCTCTTTCTGGCGCGGGGCTGCGTCTCAGGCAGGACAACATCCGGCACGGCCTCATTCGGGCTGTCGTACTTGATTTCATTCTGAATGTACATCGCCGGGTCATACTTGCCGCTTGTGCGCTCCTTAGCCTTATTTATAGCGCCCATGACGCTGCCATTAAAGCACTTGAAGCAGAAGAAAACAAGCAGGACGGCGAGTATAGGCATTGCGCCATAAAGGCTGAAAGCATTGCCGAGCCAGATGGCGATAAGCCCGCCGACAACACCGCCGCTTTTCATCTCCTGCCCGGTGGTGAACAGCTCCGCCACCTGCTCCTGAAGCTCAGGGTCAGGGATAATCGGGTCATAGAAGAAGAGACTGCCGAGCGCGGCAACGAGCACCGGGATTAAAAGCGCCGAGGTCACGCGCAGGGCAACGGGGCGGCCCTTATGGAAAGCGAGGATGACCGCGCACATTAAAAGCGCCGGCACCATCACCCAAAAGCCCCAGCCCAGAAGGCCCTTTACCAGATTTGAGAAAAAGACGATAAACCTCCCGTCAGAATTAAAGTGGCTGATGACGAGAAAGACGGCGAGGAAAAGGCAGACAATCGCGCTCAGCTCCCGCCGGATTGGTGGCGCGGGTGGCGCGGGCGGGATGATTGGCTCTTCAGGTTTGGCCTTGGCCGCCTTAGTATTTGCCTTGGTAGTTGCTTTTTTCGTTGTCGCGCCTTTCTTGGAGGCGCTTGATTTGCTTTGTGCCATGAACGGATCCTTTCCTTATACTCATTTCTGATTAAAATCTTCAATTTTAATCAGAGCTTTTGTAGCATCTTTGTAGCATCCAAGAACCGAGCTTCGCTCGGTTGAGGCTGTCAAAAAACTATGCTGCAATGTAAAGAAAACAGAGCAGCAGGGGAGCTTGAG
>CAUABY010000045.1 GCA_958427375.1 uncultured Eubacteriales bacterium | reverse complement strand
GAAATACATAGTGAAATAGAGAAAATTATAATTACGGATGATTTAGTGGATAATTGGACGTATCCGCAGATTCAGCCGAGACTAATCGAAGAGGCACAGAACAGAGGCTTTTTATAAAATTTAGCAAAAAGCAAAACAGAAAACTCCGCCGATAATAAGCTTTGCGCCTTGAGTCTATGATAGAGCCGCCGCGGGCAGAAAAATGTTGACAAGCCCCGGCGGCTATGCTATCATACGACTGTATTATAAAAACTAATACAGCGAACACAAAAAGGAGGCGACACGGTGATTAGCTTGAACTACCGTGATCCGAGGCCGCTTTATTTGCAGGTCAAGGAGAAATTCCGTGACCTGATAATTTCCGGTGTGCTTGCGCCGGAGGAGAAGATGCCATCGGTGCGCGAGATAGCGGGGCAGCTCGCCATAAACCCCAACACAATCCAGCGCGCTTACAGGGAGCTGGAGGCCGAGGGCTACATCGCCTCGGTGCAGGGCAAGGGCAGCTATGTCTGCGCGAAGGATGAAACTGTGCGTATGCGAATTAACGAGCTTAAGGCTGAGCTTGGGCAGCTTGCGGCGGAGCTGAGAGGGCTCGGCGTGCAGGGCGATGAGCTTGCCAAGCTCGTCAAAGGAGGCAGAGACGAATGATGATTGAGGTAAAAGGGCTCAAAAAGAATTTTGACGGTTTTCAGGCGCTTGACGGGCTGAACATAAATGTTCCCGCGGGCGCGGTATACGGCCTTGTGGGGCCGAACGGCGCGGGCAAGTCCACGGTGCTGCGGCACATGGCGGGTATCTACCGGCAGGACGCGGGCGAGGTGCTGATTGACGGCGAGCCGGTATACGAAAACGCGCAGATGAAAAGCCGCATTGCCTACATACCCGATGATATTTTCTTTTTTACCCAGGCGCGCATCAAGGACATGGCGGACTTTTACCGCAGTATGTATCCCAGCTTCTCCATGGAGCGCTTTAATGAGCTGGGCGCGGAGTTTGAGCTTGACATGAGGCGCCCCGTCCGCAAGCTCAGCAAGGGCATGCAGAAGCAGGCGGCGTTCTGGTTTGCGCTGTCGCAGAGGCCGGAAATCGTGCTGCTGGATGAGCCGGTTGACGGGCTTGACCCCGTTATGCGCCGCAAGGTGTGGAGCCTTTTATTGGCGGACGTGGCGGAAAACGGGACAACGGTGGTTGTCTCCTCACATAACCTCAGAGAGCTTGAGGACGTGTGTGACCAGGTGGGGATAATGAACCACGGGCGCATGCTCATTGAGCGCTCGCTGAGCGACTTGCAGGAGAACATTGTAAAGGTGCAGCTCGCCCTGCCTGACGGCGGAAAGCTGCCCGATGGGCTGGCGCTTCTCCACCAAAGCACAACAGGCCGCGTGCAGCAGCTCATACTGCGCGGCAAGGCGGAGGAGCTGACGAATATTCTTGCCGCGGCAGACCCGCTCTTTGTGGACGTGGTGCCGCTGACACTTGAGGAAATTTTCATTTATGAGCTGGGAGGTGCAGACAGTGAAGCAAAAGACATCATACTTTAACTGGGGGATTTCGCGCAGTTACTTGAAGCGCTGCTGGCCGCTGTGGGCGGTATACTTCGCGGTGCTGCTGCTGTGCCTCCCCGCGGCGATACCGGATTATCTCTCGCGCAGCTACGGCGGAGACTTCAATTCCCTCTTCTCCTCGGTAAACGGTATGATACTCAACGTTGCGCGCGCGAGCTTTGTCATCTCGTTTTTCACCGCGATTCTTGCGGCAATGGTGGTCTACTCATACTTATATAATACGCGCGCCTGCGGCATGATGAACTCCCTGCCTATCCGCCGGGAGACGGCATTTATCACGGCCTATCTCACGGGGCTCGTGCCGCTCATCCTCGCCGATGTGCTCACGGCGCTCATAACATATGCCGTGTACGCGCACTATGGGGTCATCAATTTTAAGTACCTGATGGTGTTTGTCGCCTACGCGGTGATGGGCAACGTGGCCTTCTTCGGCTTTGCCAGCTTCTGCGCGGTGCTGACGGGGAATATCGCGGTTTTGCCCATGGTGTACGGCATTTTGAACGTGCTGGCCTATGTCGCAAATTCGGCGTTCAACGCACTGCGCGACTTCCTGACCTATGGCTACATCTCGTTTGTTGGCAATATCCGCCGCCTCTCACCGATTATCGCGCTCACCGACAGCCGCGACTTGGACTATGAGGACATCATGGCCGTGGGCGCTGACGGCTTGCAGCACGCCACGGGTGAGTTCACCATTCACGGCACCGGGCTTGTGGTGGCCTACTGCGCGGCGGGGCTTATTTTGGCGGCGCTCGCCCTTGCAATCTACAGAAAGCGCGACATGGAGCGCGCGGGCGACGTGGTGGCAATCCCGGTGCTGAAGCCGGTGTTCAAATACTGCATGAGCGTCGGCTGCGGCGTGGTGTGCGCGATTGCGTTTTATGACGGGCTCTTCAGATCCTCCTTCGGCTCCACGGGAAAGACCGCTGTCATCATGGCGGTGCTGATGGTTCTGGGCGCGGGTGTCGGCTACTTCGTGGCGGAAATGCTGATGCAGAAAACGCTGGACGTTTTCCACCACGGCTGGAAGGGCTATTTAATCACGGCCTGTGCGCTCGTCGCCTTTACCGTCTGCATAGAGCTTGACGTGACGGGTTATGAGACCGCGCAGCCGAAGCTTGACGAGATTGAGAACGTGTATATAAATTCCGGTTACGGCGATGCGACCATGCTTGAGAGCCGGGATGAGATAGCCGCGGTGCTCGATTATCACCGCGAGGTCATAGACGGCAAGCACATTAACGAGAACGCGGAGAAAACGCGCTGGTTCAATGTGTGCTACACGCTGAAAAACGGCGAGACCTTTGCGCGCGATTACGCGATATCCTACGATTATGACCAGCGCTTTGACCCACAGTCGAATATACGCAGACTTGAAGTGCTCTTAAACAGTGAGGAAGCCATACTCAGCCGCCTGAAGCCGGTTGAAAATATAGACTTTGACTGGATAACGTCCAGCAGCATTGAAGGCTCATATATGCAGGAGTATAAGAATGACACCAGAGTCGACCGGCAGAATATATACTTAAATCTCACGCCGAGACAGGCTGAGGAGATATATAACTGCATCCTTGCTGATGTGGGTACAAGCAGTATCGGGCGCGTGTACACGATGCAGGACAGATACTTTTTTGAGCAGATGTCAAACCTCAGCTTCTACGTCGGCATCAGCGTACAGGTGGAGGACAGTGTCAGCGAGAAAAGCCGGAACTATTACTATGTAAATGTGGAAATACCACTGGATGCGGAGAATACGCTCAACTGGATACGCGAGAACACCGACATCGAGCCTATCTCGCTCTATGCCTCCGACCCTGAATCGGCTGAGGCAAATATCGCCTATTTCAACGAAACAGACAGCGAGCGAACCAGCGCGGGTGGTGTCGGCATCATCGGCGGCGCGGACGGCCCCACGGCGATTTTCGTCACCACGCAGGCGGCTGGTTAAATACTAATACCTGCGCGGGGGTGCGTTGCGGATAGAAAACCATATCCCGCCGGACACGACAAAACGAGGACTGAAATTTTTCAGTCCTCGTTTTAGTCTGCTGCCGCGTTCAGTCCGTGACACTGGGGCTTTTCGCGCCCAGACTGGGGTCATTTTTGTAGTAATCCCCCAGCTTTGTGAGCATACCGAGGGAACTTATCTCCGCGCCGCTTTCGCTAATCAGCGTCTGCACTCTGGGTGGGAGTGAGTTCCAATACTCAATCATTTTTTCATCCATCAGGTTCATGTGCTTATTATGCCGCGGAGGCGGCGGATTATGCGCGCCACTCATGCGCGTTTACAAATTATAAACGGCAGTTTAAAAAAACTTAGGCTTTTGTTCATTACAAGGTCATAAATCTGAGTTATATTTTACCCACAACAACAAAGAGGGAGCACAAAGCCCCTCCGAAACATAAAAGGAAGTAATCTTATGTACGAGCCAGAGAACAACAATGAAAAAACCGAACGGCTCAATCAGGAAGCAGAGAACACAGCCGAAAACGGCAAGACCTCTGCGCAAGTGAATGGCGCACCGAGCGGGTTCACCGGGGAAACTGACAGAGACAATGGTGAATACCACCACAAAAACGGCTACACCCAGAAGATATATTCCGATGCGCACTATGTTCCCGCAGACGAGAACACCGTGCCGCCGAGATACTATACTCCAAGCGAGAAGCCCTCAAAAGAGCCGAAGCAAAGAAAAAAGTGCAGCCTTGGTGTTAAGATAACCGCGCTTTGTCTCGTGTGCGCCATTTTGGGCGGCCTGTGCGGCGGCGCGATAGTCGGCGGCAGTGTGAGAGCTCAGATGGCTGACATAAACGAGCGCGTGGCCGCAATTGAGAACGAAGAAAGCGTCCTCACAACCGTGCAAAACCCCGCCTCCGGCTCCGGCAGCGGCACCGTGGTGAACGGCAGCACGCTTGCCGCCTCTGATATATACGATATCGCCTGCCGTCAGGTCGTCGGTATCTCGTCTGAGATAACCTACACCAACTTCTTCGGCATGAGCAGCGCCGCCGCGGTCAGCGGTTCCGGCTTTATCATCACGGCGGATGGATATATCCTCACCAATTACCACGTTATTGAGACGGCGTACAGCAACAACGCGGAAATCAATGTTATGATGCACGACGGCACGAAGTACACAGCTGCCGTGGTCGGCTTTGAGCCTGAAAACGACATCGCCGTGCTGAAAATCGACGCGGAGGGGCTGCCCCATGCCACCCTCGCCGACAGCGATGAGATGCGCGTGGGCGACGCGGTGTATGCCGTGGGCAACCCGCTTGGCGAGCTTGAGTTCACAATGACCTCCGGCAATGTCAGCGCGCTCGACCGCCTCATCACCACCGATTCCAACTCCGAGGCCATCAACATGTTCCAGTTTGATGCGCCTGTTAACTCCGGCAACTCCGGCGGACCTGTGTACAACAGCCGCGGCGAGGTCATAGGCGTTGTCACCGCGAAATACAGCAAGAGCGGCGTTGAGGGCTTGAGCTTTGCCGTGCCCATCAACGACGCGGGCTCCATCGCAAACGACCTCATCACCAAGGGTTATGTCACCGGTAAGGCCTACATGGGCGTGACCGTGAGAAATGACTACAACTCCATCTATGCCAACTACTATGGCTGGCCGCTCGGCGCGATGGTTCAGAGCACCGAGGCGGGGAGCTGCGCCGAGACCGCGGGCATCCGCTCCGGCGACATTATCACCCAGATTGGCGACAAGACAGTTGAGAGCTACTCCGACCTCAGATCCGCCGTGAAGAACTACTCCGCAGGCGATACCGCCGAAGTCACCCTATACCGCGCGGGCGAGAGCCTTACATTGAGCATCACCTTTGACGAGGTGAAGCCAGACACCGCAAGCTGATGCGGCGCGGATGCGGACAATTAATTAATTTGCTACTTTTCTACTCCTAACCTCTCTTTTTCTCCCAACAACGAAGGGCTGTACCGCAAGGTGCAGCCCTTTGTTGTTTTGTCCGCGCCCGCAATTACTGCGGGAGTTACGTAATTGCGGCATTTTATCTGAGTTTTTTGCAAATATGCCTTGATTTTTCTGTGGATTGCTGTAAAATAAATGCCTGTGAGTACTTTAAAAATACATTTACTTCTTTAGGAGGAAGATTACAATGACTTACGAGATGGACGTAGCAGGCTTAAAACGCGATCTGCCGATTTGCAAAGTGACTGATGAGCTGTATATCGGCGCGTTTGTCATGTTCGGCGATGTTGAGCTTACTGTCCACTGCGCAGCCGAGCTTTTGGCACGCGCCCCGGAGTATGATTACATCATAGCGCCGGAGGCAAAGGCAATCCCCCTCGCATACGAGATGGCGCGCCAAAGCGGCGCAAACAAGTATTTTGTCGCCCGCAAGGGTGCAAAGGCGTACATGAGCGGTGTTTTCTCTGTGGACGTCAAGTCCATCACCACCGAGGGCGTACAGCACCTCGTGCTCGACACTGAGGACGCAAAGCTCATCAAGGGCAAGAGAATGCTGCTTGTTGACGATGTTATCTCCACGGGCGAGTCTCTGCACGCACTTGAGACCCTTGTCACGGAGTGCGGCGGCATAGTCGCCGGGCGCATGGCGCCCCTCGCCGAGGGCGCGGCCGCTGAGCGCAGCGATATCATCTTCCTGCAAAAGCTCCCTCTCTTCAATGCCGACGGAAGTGTGAAGTAATCGAATATAATATGTGCAAAAATCCGGGATGTCCAAAAATAATGGACGCCCCGGATTTTTTAATGCTAACCTTTATAGATACTGCCCGGAGAGCGCTCGCACAAGCGCAAAGTTGTAAAAATGCCAAAACGCCCTCTTGAAAAGTTGGAAAAATGTCATCTGCTCCGCAAAATCAGTTGTATAAATGTAAAAGCCGCCTCGTGCCGTCAGCCGTACTGCTCGGCGAGGTAGATGCTGACGCGGGATTGGACTTCATGTGTTGCGGCTTCAAGCTGACAGCTGCCGGAAAAATATTTCTGAGCTTCTTTTTCAATGATGGAGTATATACCTGGGTCGTAATCATAAAGTGTGTCAGCGGCTTCAATCAGCTTGTTGTATTTTACCGCTTGTTCATCGCTTATTTTGGGAGCTGGATCGTACTCCTGATCCATATAAACCCCATCCACAGAAAAACTGCCGTCATCGTTCAGTGTTATCTCGTGCCCCTCGTATTTGGCAAAGGGATGCAGACACTCGTCAACTGTTTCTTGGCAGACGGACTTTTTCATAGGAATCATTAAAAGCGATATATACTCCTGCAATTCGTTATCAGAAAGCATATACTTTATGAACTCCCAGCTCTCCTCCCTGTAGGGCGTGTCAGTAGTTATACCTGTTAATGTGGAAAGATAGGCATAAGAGCTGCCGCGCCCATCTACAGTTGGATAGCCTACAAAATTGACACTCCCGCCGGCCGCTTTTTCAATATCTCTTATATCTGTAGGATACCGTATTAAGGCTTCGCTACAAGGAATTTGCGCCTCCTGAGCAGGCGGGTCAGAAGCTGATGCTTCAGCCTCGCCAATAAATTTTGACAGTTCAAGGAGCTCTTTAAATTCCCTACAGTCAAAATTGCAGTTCATTTTTTCCCAGTCCACGCAAGAGGGAATTAAACTTATACATGCATTCTGTAAAAACGCTGACTGATTTTCCGTATAGCTTGTCAACTGTCGGCTGGAGATACGCGCTCTGTACTCCTCATAGCTCAGACCGTTCTCCCCCGGCAATACAGAAGCCGGGATATAACAGCTCATTATGTTGAACCCTGAAGGAATGAAGTACAGGCCTGACTCCGCCAGCGTATCAATTAAGAAATAATCATCTGCATTAAGATCGCGCTCAAAATATGCTGACAGATTCAGTAACAGCCCTTGCCTTGCGTATATCTCTCTGCGCGGAAAAGCTTCAAAATCAATGAGATCGGGGCCTTTTCCTGCGGCAAGCTCCATGTTTAAGCGGTTTATAGCCGCATCTCGTGAGCAATTGTAAGCGTAATCCTCAACCTTGATTTTTATGCCGTTATTATTGCTTTCATTAAAACGATTGACGATTGATTCATAGTTTGTAGAATATATTGTGGCTAATGTCAGTTCTACACCATTGCTGCCCCGCATTTCCTGAGCCGTGGCTGGTTCGGCCTGACCTTTTCCGCAACCTGTTAAAATGAAGCCGAGCAGGATACTGACCGCTCCTGCGGTTAAGCCGGTAAATATTCTTCTAAGCATTTTTATAGTTCCTTATATTTGAAGCCGTATCCACCCTCTGTGTTTACCCAACCATCAGTTCTGCCGCACACACAATGAAGCCAATAATTCTGAGAAACTGTAAAGGAAGTATTATATGGCATATATCTTTGCGTTGGGATAGTACATATTACCTGCCCAGTTGCATCTGCCTGACTTCTCATGCTTATGCCATTTATCGACAACACATATCCGCAGTAAGGTAAGATGATGAAACATAACCAATGTTTTCACTGACAGTATACTTAACTTTGTACCAGCTTTTGTCGATAGTTACTCCAATGACTTCTATAGGCTGATTTTTGTCGATTTGACCTACAATGTTCTGCGTGCTGCTTGCTGAGGGCGTTGACCGTATACGCACGCCATCCCCCGTGCAAATAGCATACCAAGGGCTTTTTTCTGCGGCACTTCCGGCGTTAAAGGCAAACGCGCTTGCGGGGAAAATACACATCGCTAATGATAAGACGAGAAGAATTGACAAAAGTTTCCCGCTTTTCATAAATTTTACCTTTACTTTATTTATATTTTTTTGTTTTATTGCGAGTATCCGGACATGTGCACCTGCCGTATATCGACAATTAAAAAAGCCGGGGCAAACATTTTTCTTTCAGCTTGATTCAATCATAAATATTCTGGTAAATAAATCAATAGCTCCTGCACGAAATGACAAAAATCGCGCAGTTTTGGTCAGGCAGAGCGATTTTTCCCGATAAAGAAGCAGGGGACTTGCAGCAGTGCGGTGAGAATTATTCCGGCACCGAGGGGAACGGGAAAGCGCGGCGGTATGAAAAGAGATGAGATTATGCAAACTACAAAAATGAGGACATAATTCTTGCTGTTTTTCCTTATTTTTTTACATACACACAAATAACCCAGTTTTGGCTTGATCCTAAATCGGGTTAGTTTAAGATAAAGGCAGTTAAGAGAATCAGAACTCTTAACTGCCCTTTTATGTGGAGCGAAATACTGGAACAGCGTTTCTCCGAAGCAATTCCCCATGCCGCCTCGTGCCGTCAGCCGCATTGCTCGGCTACGTATATACTCGCGCGGGATTGGATGGCGTTTGCAGTCTCTTCCACTGTGTATCTGCCGTCATAGAGCTTGTTCGTCTCCTCTTTTATGATGCGAAGTATCGCCGCATCGCTCTGATACACAGCGTTGATATTTTCCAGCACGCCTAAAAACTCCTGCATAAGCTCCGCCCTGCCCGGGTGTTCGACAGGGTATTCTTTCATGTGTTCAAGTTCATCAAGCATCTGCTGCTCTGCACGGTCGCGGCGCAGCGGGATGTAGCCTTTGTACGCCGTATCCTCCACCAAAAATTCGCGGATAAATTCCCAGCACCGCTCCTTATGTGCACTCTGTGTGGATATCCCCAGACTAAAGCTCGGAACAAGCACTTGACCTACCTCTGGCAAACCCACAAAAGTGCAATTGTCTGCGCCATAAATATCCGCCATAGAGCCTGCAAGCCATATGCTGTCAAACTCATACAAATTCAGTAGTGCCCCAGAATTTGATATGTAGTTTATAAAACTGCCATCTGGTAACTCTGCTTCAACCGGCTGCTGGCAGGCGAGACTGAGCAGCTGTATAAAGTACTCAGAGTTAAAATTACACTGCGCGTTTTGCCAGTCAACAAGCTTGTTGCCAGAGGCGCTCACCATAAGCTCCAGCCAGTTATCGCGCCCGTATATGTTGGTAAAAAACCTTTTATAATAGCCGCCGTGCTCAACAGTTAACTGTTCAAGTGCATTGTAGCTATACATCTCTGCCGTGCCCACATCACGCAGAGGCGCAGTGCAGCTCAGAAGCTGGAAACTAGGCGTAATCTGATAGAGTTTACCGTCAGTTTCAAGCACGTTGAGCGCGCTTTCTATAAAATTCGTCCTTTTCAGTTCGCTATCTTGTTCGAGGAACGGATTTAAATCCGTCAAAAGCCCACGGCGCGCAAGGAGTGAGGCGTTCATTGCCGCGCCGTATACAGAGAGATTATAGATATCTGGTGCATTGTTGGAGGCCACATCCACAACGAGCTGACGCTCGCCACCCTGCGGGTCATCAGCGGTATTATACACAGAATAATCACGGAGCGTTATCGTAGATTCCGGGTGAGCTCTATTCCAGTCTTGTAAAGCCATTTCCAATGGGTGGGGTAGCATATCCGTCGTTGCAAGTGTAAGTGAAACTTTCTCCGCATCAATGCTAACGGGACTTAAAATATAAGGTCGCTCTGCGGAAATATTGCTGCTGTTACCGGTGAAGAGAAAACGCCCACTGTCAAGTTCGCACAGTGCGCCTCTATTAATGCCAATTTCGGAAAAACTGAAAAGCTTTTTTATCTCGTTTTCGCGGGTGCGGTATGAGTAGACAGCGTTGTTTATTTCAAGGTACAGCCCACCGTCCGCGCCAGCGCCAATTATGTAGCAGGGTGTGTCAAGATACTGCGTTTCGCCCCAGCTCTTCGCGTCCGGGTCAAGCGTGCTTATAGCCTGTTTTTCGCCTTCTTGACGGCTGACAAGGAGCGCACCGGAGGAGTTCACGATGAAGCTTGCGGGTTCTCCCGCGCTGAGGCTGTAATCAAGCTCGGCCTTATCCCCGTTGAGCCGCAGGGCGTTGAGCTTCCCGTCGCCAAGGGTGTACAGCCGCCCATTTGCCGCGGCGAGCTTGTATACCGTCACGCCCTCCGGTAGGCTGATACTGCCAAGCCGTTCACCGGCGGTGCTGTAATTTATAAGGCAATTATTATAGCTATCGTAGATGTAAATTCTCTCACCGTCTGTACAGTAAGAAAACCAGTTTTCATTCCTGCCCTCGTTCGTGGCTATAAGCTCAGCGCCTGTGCCGTTCGAATTGAGACTGTAGAGATAGCAGTTTTCAAGAAAACCGCCTATGATATAGATTTTCCCATCATATGTGGCGATATTGCCAACATTAGCAAACCACAACGCCTGCGGAAAATCCAGCTCTTGCACTGCATAAACCTGCGTGGCGGAACTCATAGTCTCTGATTTTGCCTTCAACTCATTCTGAGGAACTGTGCCGGAATTATTTCCGGCACAGCCCGAAGTTAACAGAAGGCACACGAGTAGAGCTGTAATTATTACTCTTCTCATACCAGTGTTTCCTCCTTCTTGACTTTTACTGTACTAAATTCGTCAGGTAGGGAGCGCCGAGAGTGAAAAACCACTCTCTATGCAATTTCATCCACGTATCAGGGCCGACAACGCCATCAGCACCGCTAGCGCCAATGTATTGTACTTGGAAACAAATCACAGCCGACCGAGTTCCGCTACCGAATATACCATCTATTCCATTGGGATTGAAATTGGGGTTTCCAGTTGCTGAGTAAAGTCTGTGGAGAACCTCCTGAATGACAATAATGTATCCGGTGTGGCTGCTCCCAGTTGTAACTAATGTGTCAGAATTTACGGGATAAATATTTCCGTTACGATCCCTGAAATTGTATATTATTCCGGATGCTGCTGCAAACTGATCGAGCTGAGGACTGTCCGCAAAGGCGCTTGCGGGGAAAATACACATCGCTAATGATAAGACGAGAAGAATTGACAAAA
>CAUABY010000044.1 GCA_958427375.1 uncultured Eubacteriales bacterium | reverse complement strand
ACCGGCATACCGACGCTTGAAAAGACTGTACGTGAGGCGAAGTCCGGCAGCGGCAAAAACAATGGCAGCGCAGATATTACCGACGGATTTGCCCATACAGCAACTGCATCTGTCGGCGACATTCTTGAATACCAGATTATTTCCTCTCTCCCGTCCATAACATCGACAGCTTCGTATCTCACCGACTACAGCTTCACAGATACCGCAGAAAAGGCATCCCATATCTCCAGAACGGTGTTACATTGGAGTTTTTCAAGGACGCCGCTTGCACAGATAAGATAGCGACATGGTCAGAAGCTGACGGTAAGTTCAATGTAAGTTACACGACTAATGAGTCCGGCGGCTATGTCATGAGCATAGCCATGACGGAAACTGGTCTGGAGGAAATAAATACGAACACAGCCGTGTATGGTGAGAATACAGTTAACAGCGGGTATTCCGACTGCACACTCCGTATTACATACTCTGCACAACTGGACAAGTCCGCAAACTACGGCGACAAGGGCAACACCAATGACGTTGTCCTAACTTGGAAACGCACGAACAGCAACTATTACGACACCCTCGTTGATGACTGCCATGTTTATACTTTCGGACTTGACCTTACGAAGAAGTTCTCCGATGGTAAAGGCGATTTAAGCAAAGTTGAGTTCGGCCGGCAGAATGATGCGGACAAGTATTTTGTAGTCGCTGAATACGATGAAGCAGCCAACGCATATTACGTCACGGGAACATCCGATAGCACCAAATCTGCCACCCGCTTTAAGCCGCGCGCTGACGGCAGAATACTCATATACGGGCTTGAGGACGATGCTTACACCATCACGGAAATAAAAACGGATGGTGCATACACGCTGCTTAAAGACGGCATTGGGGTGGTAATAACGACCAGCGAGAGTTCGGCATGTGATGTGTATACGACCGATGCATTAGGGCTTATCCAGAACGACCCGCGTTATGCAGACGTTGAAGAGGGACTTTTTCACAACATGCCGCAGAAGCATTTGGAGCACAAGCTTCTTACCGCCTCAGCAAAGGTAGACAACAAGTCTGTGACCCTCGGCCCGGATAACGGCTCGGCAAATGCGTTCGTTCCACTGACAGTCGTGAACACTAAGGGCTTTGATCTCCCCAAGACCGGCGGTTACGGTAACTGGATGTTCCCGGTTATTGGTTTGAGCCTTGTAGCTGTTGCCGGGGTGGTCATATACTTTGCATTCAGAGATAAAAAGAAAACTTCAAAGTAAAGGCTAGGGAGGCAGGCATAAAACCTGTCTCCCCTTTTTACGTATGAGCAGAAAAAAGAAAATAATTATAGGTACTATCCTACTTTTGATTGCGCTGCTCGTCTGTCTGTACCCTGTCATAAGCAATTTCACCGCTGTCAAGTACCAGTCCATAGTACAGACAAAATACGAAAAAGCCGTGAGCAATATGGACAGCAATGAATTGCAAAAAGCGAAAGAGGCTGCATTGGCATATAACCGGACATTAATCCCCAGTGTGGCAGATAATCTGGCGTTCTCGGAAGAAGCGCTTAAATCCGCCGCAGAAAATTACGACAATCTCTTGAACATCCGTGGTGACGGTATAATGGGCTATGTTGAGATACCGAAGATAGACGTAAATCTGCCCATCTACCACGGCACGGAAGATGACAGTCTTGACCGGGGTGTAGGGCATCTGCTTGGCAGTTCCTTGCCCGTTGGCGGTGAGACATCCCACGCGGTATTGACGGCGCACTCCGGGCTTGCCGGGCAACGGCTCTTCTCGGACTTGGACAAGCTGAAATGTGGCGACACTTTTTACATCCACACACTCGACGAGGCTATGGCGTATATGGTGCTGGAGATAAACACAGTTCTCCCGGAGGACACGTCCAAGCTCGTTATCATGCCCGACCACGATGTTTGTACGCTGGTAACATGTACCCCATACGGTGTCAACACCCACCGGCTCATGGTGCGCGGCACGAGAATACAAAACGCTCAGGCCGAGTATGTGGAAAGCCTAAAGGCTGAACGAGATGAGCAAGAGGGCGTCACGCAGTCCACTTGGCAGCGGGAGTACTTCAAGGGTATCTTACTCGGCTTAATTTGTATTGGCGCAGTTGGCATAGCGTTTGAAATAAACCGCATACGTCCGAAGCGCAGAAAGCGAGGTATGCATGAAAAAGGCTAAAATAATTCTACTTTTTCTGATGGTAATTCTCGCTGCCGTCGGACTCTTTGTGACCTTCAAACCGCTCATGGCCAAAGCCTCACGACAGAAGCAAGTCGACGAGGCCAATGACAGTTTCATGCAACAGTTGGAGCAGATACAGGTCTCACAGCAGGAAGAGCCGGATACTACACCTTATGTTCAGCTCCGCGAGCAGATAGAGCAGTATAACACATGGCTGTATGAAAGTAAGCAAATCTCACTTACAGGTGCAGCGGCCTATGAAGAACCGATGTTTATCCTCACACAGTACGGCTTGCAAGACGAAACCTTCGGGATAATCTACATTCCAAAACTTGAAGTGACGCTGCCGCTGTACCTCGGCGCAAATGATGAGAACATGGCAAACGGTGCAGCGGTGCTTGGGCAGACGAGCGTACCTATCGGCGGGATTAATACGAACGCCGTGATTGCCGGGCATCGGGGCTGGAACGGCTATCCGTACTTTCTCCACCTCGACGAGCTTCAAATTGGAGATCTTGTGTATATAGATAACATCTGGGCGCTGATGAAGTATAAGGTTGTGGATATACAGATTATCTCGCCGGACGATATTGACGCAATAAAGATACAGGATGGGCATGACCTCATAACCCTCCTGACCTGCCATCCGCCAAACACCGGCGGGCGGCAAAGACTTCTCATCTTTTGCGAGAGGGTAAATGAATAGATAAAGAGCCGGGCACTTGCCCGGCTCGAATTATATGGAGGTAATTATGGCAGCAGATATAGACCTATGGGTAGCTGCGACTATTCTCAGAGAGCTGCGCAGCGCTGGACTGGTTACTCAAAAAGAAGCAGAAAAGATACTTTCCCGTGTTGCAAAGCAGTTAGGGGCATCGCTTATTATTTCAGTTTAAATATTAAGACTCCTGTTTTATATATGTCTGGTTGCGGCTTGTTGGTTTATTCGGCTCGCTCATAATTACAAGTCCCTCATTAATAGCAGGGTTCAGATAGTTTTTTCTGAGTGCCTCTTTGGACTTCAAGCCCAAAAGTTCCATAATTCGCTTAGCCGTGTACGCTTCGCCGTACTCCATCACGCTAAGCAACCGTTTAACCTGTTCGCTAATACCGGAATTTGAAGATGCCGCTTGCTGCATAACCTCATCCAAGGTACTGTTTATCATGGTGAGCATAAACACAATAAACGCATTAGAATTACCGGCAACATGACACTTGGATATTGCATTGTAATACTCAGTTTGAAATTTGTATATGTGACTCTCTATCGGCAGATACTGAAATACCGGCTTCCACATAGCAAGAAGCGCAGTCTGCCAAAGGCGAGCCATTCTGCCATTGCCATCAGCAAATGGATGAATAAACACAAATTCATAATGAAATACCGATGACAAAATCAGCGGATGTATGGAAGCTTTTTCGCGCATCATCCAGCCGAACAAATCATCCATAAGCTGTGGCACGAGTTGCGCCGGTGGAGCCATGAAAATACATTTGTCTCCGTCAAACACTCCCTCTTCACCATGACGGAACACGCCTGATTCATCGACGGTAAATTTAGTGAGTATCCCGTGTAAGTGTTTCAGTTCTTCAACAGAATATGGGTCGAATCCGCCTATCTGCTCATATGCGGAATAGGCATTTTTTACTTCCTGAATTTCCTTTTGCGGGCCTATCACGGTTTTGCCATTTACGACAGCCCTTACCTCGTCCATCGAAAGAGAATTTGCCTCAATTGCAAGAGATGAGTGTATGGATTTAATTCTGTTGTTTCGCCTGAGATGTGGTTTGCTCTCAAATTCTTTATAATTGCTGATTCTACCTAGTTTGTCTGAAATCTCGGATATAAGGGAAACCATCTCATTTGTTATTGAAAACGGCGGAGAATACATTTTTGCAGCACACCTTCCAAATAGAAGTCTTTATTATATTATACCTCTGCCCACGCAAAATAGCAACATCTTGCTTATTATCTTGCGTACTTTCTTGCGTGTTGGGCAGTGGCAATGTTTTATGCGCCCGGTGGAACTTGCTTATTATCTTGCACGTTTTCTTAATATTTCAGTAGCTATTTATATGGTGTTGTGGTATTGTTTGTTGCTGCAAGGAGGAGGTGAGCTGATATATGGCATACGAAAGCACAGCAAGAGTTATAACTATCCCTGCAACTGAACAGCCAGAGGAAATAAAGCTGAAAGTTGCAGCCTACTGTCGCGTCAGCTCATCATCTGACGAGCAGCTCAATTCCTTTGCTGCTCAAAACCGCTATTATACTGAGCTTATATCTGCCAAGGACAACTGGCAGCTCGTGGACATATACGCAGACGAAGGTATCACGGGCACTTCTATCGAAAAGCGCGACGATTTCAAGCGTATGCTTCACGACTGCAAGCGCGGACTAATTGACCGCATCCTTGTCAAGTCCATATCCCGCTTTGCCCGAAACACCACCGAATGTCTCGAAACCGTTAGAGAGCTGAAATCTCGCGGCATAAGCGTATACTTTGAGAAAGAGAACATTGACACCGGCAAGGTCTCCGGTGAGATGCTTACCGCCGTGTTCGCGTCTCTTGCACAGGCCGAGAGTGAGTCCATTTCCAAGAATATGCGCTGGAGCTACCAGAAGCGGATGCAGACGGGAACATATATTCCCTCATCTATGCCGTATGGATATGTGCTGAAAGATGGCAAAATAACAATCAATCCAGAGGAAGCCACTGTAGTGCATAGAATATACGACTTGTATTTATGCGGCACGAGTAAACGAGCCATCGCCGAAAAGCTTAACCAGCAAGGAATTCTCAACCGCCGCCACAAGCAGTGGACACATAGTTCTATACTATATATACTATCTAACGAACGGTATACTGGAGACTCATTATGGCAAAAAACATACCAGACGGACACTCTTCCACGCGGACAGAAGAAAAATTTGGGAGAAGTGCAGCAATACTATGCCAAAAATACTCATCCACCAATAGTGTCACATGAGGAATATATGACTGTGCAGACTTTGCGAATGCAAAGGACTGTATCACAGCTCCCTGCGCATCCCTTACATATATTCAACAAGAAGTTGCTGTGTGGCAATTGCGGTGCAACATTTCGCCGGAAGACAGATAAGTACAAGACGTATTGGATGTGCAAAAGCCATGCGGAGAACGCAAGTTTATGCAGTGTAGCTCAAATTTCCGAAACAGAAATTGTGAACGCTTTCCTTCGCCTTTACTACAAGCTGAAACATACGCCGGAGATACTTCAACAGATTACGCATAATCTATATGAGATGAAGAATCACCGCATGTTGTGGAGTCCGGACGTGATTGAGCTAAACAAGAGAATATCTGAAATCACCAGTCAGAATCATACGTTGGCCGTGCTGAAGCAGCAGGGGCTCGTTGATCCTGACATTTTCATATCTAAAACCAACGAGCTGGCAGAACAGCTTCGCACGCTGAAATTGGAAAAAGAGCAGCTGCTTAATTCAGAAACGGACGATCCTTTATCTCAGACCCAGCAGATTATTGAAATACTCCGAGATAGTCCGGATTTTCTCGAAGACTTCGATGCGGAACTGTTCGGCGAGCTCGTTGACAGGATAATAGTCGAGGATAATACTCACTTGGTATTCAGGCTGGTAAATGGGCTTGAACTCAGAGAAACAATTAGGAGGGCGGTGAGACAATGACCAACAGGAAGCAGCCGTTTGGGTATCATATATCTGGCGGTCGGATAGCTATCAATAATGCAGAGGCAGACATAGTAAAATATATTTTCCATGCGTACACATGCGGCTCGTCAT
Organism: uncultured Eubacteriales bacterium; assembly: GCA_958427375.1. Taxonomy (GTDB): domain Bacteria; phylum Bacillota; class Clostridia; order Oscillospirales; family Oscillospiraceae; genus Limivicinus. Next base: position 5,494 of record CAUABY010000044.1, on the reverse strand, counting down.
TCAGCGATATAAAATCTGAACTATCCAATCAGCCGCTCTCCTACGATGTAGATAAGCTTTGGAACAAAAATATGATAGCAAGAATTCTTAGGGATAGACGTTATGTGGGAACAGATGTCTATCCTCAAATTTTGTCCTGCGAGGAATTTGAGATTGCCGAAAGTGTGCGAGCAGCCAAAGTCCAAGTCGATACAAGGACAGATGCACAACGGTTACTCTACAAGCTGAGTGATAAGCGCCCAACTGTGCAGACGGAAGCAGATGTTCTACGTATTCTAAATGCCTTGATTAGCAATCCCAGTTTAATAAAAGAGCAGCAAACGGTAGCCGAAGAAGCTGAGATCTTCACATTGCAGCAACGGTTTGATGACCTGCTTCTGGTTCAGCCAGTAGATGAAGCGCAAGCTAAGCAGCTCACATTTCAGATAGCGTCTGCGCAGTATTCCGCAATAGATAATAGCGAATATGAAACAGAGCGACTGCGCAGGCTCATGCTTAGGGCTGAACCTACTGATGAGCTCAATGCGGCTTTACTCTCAGAGGCAGTTGATAAAATAATCGTGGATAAAGCTCTTACACGTGTGATCTTGAAAAATGGACAGGTTATAAGCTCGGAGGATGTGCTATGAACAATACAAAACCGACCGTTATAATTATTCCACCCAAGCCGGAGGTTGCACAGGTTTCAAAGCGACAGCTCCGTGTTGCCGCTTACTGTCGCGTCTCCACCGATGATGAGGAGCAGCTCACGAGCTACGAGGCACAGAAAAATTACTACACGGACAAGATTATGACCAATAAAGAGTGGACAATGGCAGGTATCTTCGCCGATGAGGGTATAACCGGCACATCAGCACGAAAACACCCGGAGTTTCTGCGCATGATACGGCAGTGCAAGCAGGGCAAAATAGATATCATACTTACTAAATCCATATCTAGATTTGCCAGAAACACAGTTGATTGCCTCAACTACATCCGAGCGCTCAAAGAGCTTGGCGTCGCGGTCATATTTGAAAAGGAAAATATAAATACGCTTGAAGCTGACAGCGAGATACTCATAACCATGCTGGGCGCATTCGCGCAATCCGAAAGCGAGTCCATTTCGTCCAACGTGCGCTGGGGCAAGCGTCAGGCCATGAAAGAGGGCAAAGCCACAATTCAGTACAAATATCTATATGGCTATCGAAAAGGCGCTGACGGCAAGCCTGAGATTATCCCTGAGCAAGCAGAGGTCGTCCGCAAGATATATGACTTATTTCTAAGCGGCACATCAATCCGAGGCATCAAAGAATACTTGGAGCAAAACAATATTCGCAATATAGACGGTGAGGCCAAATGGGCGCGTAACGCAATAAACAGTATTCTCACAAACGAGAAATACTGCGGCGATGTGCTATTGCAGAAAACCTATACAGACGATTGTATCAGCAGAAAAATAAAGAAAAACACCGGGCAGTTGCCGATGTATCTGGTACAAAATCATCACGAGGGTATAGTAAGCCGTGAGATTTTCGATGTTGCTCAAGCAGAACTTGCGCGGCGCAATGCCGGTAAAAGTCCGTCAAAGAAAAATGCTCCGACTGGTCGGAGCAGATACAGCAGTAAGTACGCCTTGACGGACAGGTTATACTGCGGTGAATGCGGGACAAGGTATCAGCGCTGCACGTGGCGTAACCATGATGGCAGTAAGCGCATAGTATGGCGGTGTGTCAGCCGTGTGGATTATGGTAGCAAATACTGTCACGACTCGCCCACACTTGATGAAGTGCCGTTGCAAAATGCCATTCTCGCTGCAATAAACAGTAACGCATCGGATAAAAGCAACATCTTATATTTGCTAAACAGTGCAATGAAAATAGAGCTTGCCCCGGTTTCCGGACAAGCAATGAGTATATCTGGCATCGAGCAACGGTTGGAAGAATTGAAAGCTGAATTTGACAAGCTTTTAGCCGAGGCAACCGACATAAAGGATCAGTCTGCACTAAACGACCGATTTCGCAGCATCTTGCAGGAGCAGACGGAATTGAAGCTCAAACGTGATGAGCTCCGAAATGCGCTGAGTAACAATAATTCCTTATCTAAGCGCATGATCGCTTGTAAACAAGCTATTGACACCGCCCCAGCTACGATAACTGAGTGGGATGAATCCCTTATTCGTCAAGTTGTTGATAGTGTCAGGGTCGATGTAGACGGCACAATATCTGTTACGCTTAAAAGCGGGAAAACGGTGGTGGAGAAAGTAATTAGATGAATACGTAGTCAGTTGCTACTGTCCATTCCCTCGTTGTGGATTGTTTCCCACGTCCCCGCCCTGTCCGAGCCTCTGCGGGTAATATATCCACCGTCTTTTAACTGCTTCAGTGCCCGTGAAACTGTCCTACGAGATTTACCCGTTTCTAAAATCAGATTATCTATCGTTATATCCGGGGTCTGCGAAATTAAATCAAGAACTAATTTTACAGTGCCATTTACAGTGCCATCCGAGACTGTGGTGTCACTCTTAGAGGTATTAGTCTGTGAATAATTCGCATTGTAAATCTTAACACGAAAAAAATTATTGTCTGAGTAGAAACTTACATGATTGCGATTGTCAGCAAACAATGCGTTAGTCTTGTCTGTTATCTTTTTCAGTCCTGAGCCTCGTCTCTCCATGAACTTCATTCTCGCAAAAATATCTGCTAAGACTGGGTTTCGACGTTCAGAGGCGATAACTTGGTCAATTACCTGCTCAATCTTCTTGCCTGAATACATGCTGCCGGGCGAGGTAACTTCAATGCGATCATCATATATGTCCACACAAACTTCTGCTCCGAGCCTTGTGTATTCGCGGTGGATTATACCGTTCACTACTGCTTCGCGCACCGCTTCCTCATCATGCTCAGGACTTTCAATTCTTGCCATACCATATTTGCGCCACTTTTTATGCGTGTTAGCGCGAACAAAATCCATTGCTGCATATAGTTGACTAACCAGCCCACCAGATATTTCTTTATCGTCCAGTGCTTCTCCTATAGAAGATGTTTTGTTCAAGCCATTCCATCTTGTACAAAAAATTCTACTGTGGCGATATATATTTTGATCCGCAAGTAATGCACCTGCATTAGTTAAACAGCCATCAGTATCTACCAAATTAAATGATAAATAATCCGCTTCTGTCATTTTGGTATGCGTTTGTTCAAAGAACGTTGCTTCTAAAAAGGTAAATGAATAATCCGCTTTCCTCAGTCTGGTCTTTATTGTATCATAGGTTTGGTTAGTACCCTTTAATATAAGTTCATTTAAAATATGGTTCGGCGCTACAATAGATTCATTTCCACTGCGGATATAAGCTTCTTTAACTCCGTCCGCATCATAATAATACGGCGTTGATGCACCTGGATAAACCCTTACGGAAATAAATGCTTTTCCCTCTTCTTTGTGTGGAGTAAGCACATAAACCGGGGTTGGACTTATCCGCGCACTGATTTTTTCGGAAATCTGATCACTTACATACTGTGGATCACTGATTCCAATCAAATTGCGATCATTATCCACACCGAAAAACAAAGTACCACCTATAGTATTAGCAAAAGCAGAAACAGACTTCAGCCAACTTTTAGGCTTGTTTACTTCAAGTGCAACCTTGAAATCATAGTCCGTACACTCTGAAATTAACTTAAACAGCATTTGTTACACTCCCGCAACACCATTTATTATATAGATTATAGCAGATTTACGAGACTCATTCAATTAAAAGTTGCTGTTCTATGTAGAAGCACTTCCCTTTTTCATTTTTGCTTGCAAAAGTGCTAAATATGTTATATTATGTTAAATAGAATACAGGATAATATCGAATTATCCAACTCTGTTGATATGCAAACGGGCAACTTATTCGAGGTGCTTTCGTATGGATAAAATTTTTATATCACATAGTAAATTTACAAAAAAGCCTTTGGTTATTCCTTTTGTGCAAACATTGTCTGCATTACATATTCCATGCTGGTTTGACCGAAAAGACTTAGTTTGTGGTGATTCAATTTATACGAATATTATGCAAAGCATTTCTGGAGCATCGTATTGTGTAGCTTTTATTGACCAAATTTATCTTGAGCGAGAATGGACAAAGAAAGAATTGGAATTGTTTTATGAAAGGGAAAAAGCTTCTGGGACTAATATAATAATTCCAATATATTGCGGGATAGCTAAAGAGACTGTCTATAAATATTTCCCGTGGATTGAAGGAAGAGCATTTGAAAAAACGGTTAAGTCAACCACTTATAGCATAGGAGAGCAAGAGACTATATTGTGCCGAGTTCTGGGAAAAATGTTATTTCAAGAGGGAGCCTTGGCGGATATCTCATTAATATATAAAATACCTGAATTAAATTCTTGCGCCGAATTTACAAAACTACTTAGGACAATTCTCAATAAAGATTTCTTTAACTCGGATAATATTCAACTGAGCTGTATTGAGTTATGCAACATAGAAGGGATACTTTATGCAATTGCAGAGAACACGGGACTTAAGATTGATGATTTGTGTGTTTCAAGTCATTTGTTTTCAGAATATGTAAAGGATTTGTTGTGGTCTTCCTCCGAAATAATAACATACGACTTTTACCTTACGTTGAAGCGCTCAATCTACTATCTCGCACGCTCCTTGTTAGTATTCCTTGATGCGCAATAAAATCGAGTGGATTTGCGCAATTAGTTTATTTATATCAGTACATGATCCCAACACTTTTAGGTCTTGATCTGTCAAATAGGGATATTTATCTCTGGTTGCTCTTATTTCATCATATATTTCTTTCGCAACATAGCCAGTAGAACCGACAGGAATGATATAGTTCCTGGCGTGCTTTGCTGCATCAAACTCGGCTTTCATACCCGTGGCCAATTCCCATCCACCAGTACTATTATCTTTGTTTCCGAAAACAAAAATCGAAACACCCGCAATTTCTGCTATGCTATCTCTGTATTCTTTTTTTAGTCTTTCATACGATGGATTGGCCTTATCCTCATACGGAAATGCTCTGATAAGAAGGTGCGAGTCGAGGAGTCTTGTACTTGACTTAACATTACTAAGTACTTTGCTTATAATATAACTTCCTATTCCACGCGCGTGACCAGTAACAATACGATAATTTTGATCATAAAGCATCTGCGTCAACGAATTAATTAAAGCAACACCTTTTTCCTCCCACTCGTCACCATATACATGTGCAGCTCCAGATATAAAGACATTTTTTGTTTTAGCCTGTAAGTTTATGTGGTCTAATATCACTGGAATCTGGTCATAACTATCTATCATTACAGCTTGAATACCATAACGTTGCAAATCCCTAATTTGTAAATTTTGCTTGTTCACTTCATATTCAAATTCCTGTTTTTTCTGCCCTTTCTCTCGTTGCTTCTTCTTTACAAAGCAATAATGATTTCTTACATTTTCGCCCAAAACAGAACGTATTCTTGAAAGTATATACTTTAAATTAGGGTCATCAAAGCTAAATCCAAT
>CAUABY010000043.1 GCA_958427375.1 uncultured Eubacteriales bacterium | reverse complement strand
GGAGGGGATATACCAGTTAGAATAGAAGTATGGCAGAAGCTCCGGCGCATTCTCGGCAACATCGTCCCAGCGCATGCCCCAAGGGCGCAGAACTATGGTATAGTCAAAGCTGCCCTCGTCAGACTCATAATGCGCGCCGTTTACGCAGAGCATATTCTCATAGCCCAAGGCTGTAGGGTCAAGCCGCCAATCGTCCGGTTCAAGCTGCATGAGCCAGAAGCTGCCGCCGGTGCTTGAGGCCACACCCATGGGATTTTCGTCCTCCTGGTCGACTATGACTATCTCCACATCGGCCATGGGGTCATCGACGCTCATCTGTTCATCCCATAGGATGAGGCGGCCGCTTCTGTCATCACCGAGATTGAAGTAGGCAAAGCAGTCATACACCTGTCTGTCCAAATCCGCCCAGCTGCCGCTCGCGTTCTCGATTGCCCACCAGCCATACCAACCGCCGTTCCATAGGCGCTGAAGCTCGGTCTGCGCGGGGTCGATATTGGATGAGCCGTCCCAGCCCGCAGGCAGGCTGTCACCGTCGCGAAGAAAGACATAGCCCAGCCCTGCGTCAAGCAGATTGACGATGCACACACCGTCCGCCAGAGTTCCGCGCGAGGTTCCGCCATCCGTTGTGAGGCTGAAAGCGCCGTTTGACAGCGTCCACCTGCCGTTATAGCTCTCCCCCGCCAAGCCCAGCACCGCCTTGCCGCCGGAGATAAGCTCAAGCGTGGGCGCGGCGGAATAGAGCTCCGCGGGCTGTAGATTCTCGCCATTTTTTTGCAGGTACACACAGGTATAGCTTCCGGCGTTCGGGTCGGGCGACTGCCCGCAGGCGGCAAGCGAAGCGAGAGCAAGAAGCAGGACTATTGCGGAAATTACGCGGGTAAAAGTTTTCATAGTTTTCCTCATAATGCTGTTTTGCGCCGCAGTTTCAGCGGCGCTGTGAAATGCTTTGAAGCGTTTCAACGGGATTTAGTATAATGTGACAGGTTTTAAAAAGCAAGCTGTAGATATTTTCATATTACAGCTTGCCGTTAATTTCTATATTTTTCAGCGGTCTTTGATTCCTCCGCACCGGGGCCGCACTATCTCGGCACCGGTGCGGTTTGAATCAGCTCGGCTTATTATTCGCCGCTCTTTTTCTTCATCAGGTAGTATGCGCCGCTGCCGCAGACGACAAGGAGCAGTGCGGACACGGGGATGAGCCACCAGCCGGAGCCATCGGATGTATTGTTGATGGTGCCGCCGTCAGAATTGGTATTAACACCCGCGCCGACAGTATTGCCGCCGACAGTGCCGGTGGGCATGGTCGGGGTTGCGGGGGCGGTAGAGGGCACGATGCCGGTGGTGCCGGAATTGCCGGAGTCAATAAGCAGACCCTGGGGAGCGGTTGTATCGGTGCCGGCTGGGATAATCTCACTCTTATTGGCCTTGCAGATGGTGCAGGTGTAAAGTCTGGAGCCGTTGGAGGTCTCGGTCGGCTGCTTGGTGATGACGCCCTCGTCCCAAGTATGGTCGGTTCTGGGGATGACCTCAGTCTGGACGTCGCCGCAGGAGCAGGTGCGCTGCTGGATACCGGTGGTGACACAGGTCGCCTCCTTGGTGACCTCCCACTCGCCGTACTCGTGGGTGTGCTCAGCGTCAGTACCGGTGCCGGTGCCGTTTGCGGCGGCGCTGCCGGTGCTGCCGCTGCCGGAGGCCGCGCGGACGTTGACATAGAAGGTGGCACTGGACATGCCATAGCTCATGGACACGGGCACGGTGCCTACAGAGTCAAGCTTGGAGGGGTATACGGAGAGGCCGCTGCCGTTGTAGGAATCCCAAGAAGTGCCGAACTCGTCATACACGCGCACAACAAGGCCGTTGAGATTGACGCTCTCGCCCTGAGTATAGCTTGTTCTGGATGGGGCGGAGATTACCTCAATGCCGCTGTAGTTGACGGTTACAACGCGCGAGAGCACCTCGGCACTGCGAAGATTGCCCACCGTGGCGCAGACGCCCACACAGTAGTACGTTGTACCCGCGCTCTGAGGCGGGGTATATGTAGAGGAATACGCGCCGGGAATCGCGGTCATGGCGCCGTTGGAGCCGCTGTAGGCCGCATACCATTGATAGTGCAAATCACCGCCGCCGGGGGCATAGGCGCTTATTTGAAGCGCCGCCGGGATGTAGCCGAGAGAAGCGTACACATCATTCGGCTCGGCTGAGATGACAGGCACGGAGACGGCCGAGGACAGAGTGTAGTTATCAAGCGAGTAGTTATCCGCCTGAGACCATCCGCTGTCTACAGTGCCGTAATCGTAATATCCATCGGGCTGGGGCAGAGAGCCATAGCTGTAACCATAGTCCGGCACATCCGGCTGCGGCAAGGCGCCGACGGCGAAAGCGGAGCTGGACAGCAGGCAGAACGCCAGAACCAGCGCAAAAATAATGGCTGAGATTTTTTTCATATCTTTACCCTCCGTATTGCTGAACGCGGACTTGGCCGCATAAGTTTCTCATTTTTACAATACATTTTTTATTATACATCTTATCGGCTGACTTTGCACTATTTTTTTTGACGTTTTGCGACAAAATTTGCGCAGCATTTTATGTTATGTCAACCAAAACAGGCCTTATTTCCGCTTCATGCGGCGCAAAGTCGCCCCGGCAAGCTCACGCGCGCCGCCTTTTTCACCGTTAACGATGAGCATGAAGGCCTCCATCTGCGCATCGTCAAGCATTTTGGACATGCGGCCTATCGTGCGGTAGGGCATGTTCATAACGAAGCTGAGGTTCGCGGCGCTGTCCGCCCTGCCGATGGCAAAGAGCGCGTCCTGCGTGAATTTGAGCGACTTATAAAGCGGTTTGCCGAGGCCGCGCGTCAGATACTCGCCCTGACTGATATTGTCGTTCACACCGAGGCTGCGCGTGCGCTTCCACTCGCGGCACGGCGGGCGGCGGCCAATGAGCGCTTTGAAGCTCTCGTCGCTGACGTACATGGTCTCCGCTTTCTGATAAGGCGCAAAAAGCTCATCCGTATAGGGATTTTCCACCGGCTCGCCGCCTTTGCTGACAGTGGCTTTCAGGCGGATATCGCGCGAGGACGCGCCAATCAAAATTTCATACTCGCCCGGCTCAATGACCCAGCGGTTTTCTCTGACGCTCCACACTGAGTAGCTTCTATTATCAAGCTTTATTTCAAGCTGGCGCTCCTCTCCCGGCTCAAGATAGGCGCGGGCAAAGCCCTTAAGCTCCTTTGCGGGACGGAACATTCCGCCGGTATGCGCCGAGATATAGAGCTGTGCAATCTCCGCGCCGGGGACAGTACCGACATTTTTCACCTTGAAGCGGACTGTGTCACCGCAAATTTCAAGCCCGCTGTACTCAAACCGCGTATAGCTCAAGCCGAAGCCGAATGGGTACATTGTGGGAACGGATGCGGTATCATAATACCGGTAGCCCACGTATATCCCCTCGCGGTACTCGGCCGTCGCCTCGGCTCCGGGATAGTACGGGCTGCACGGCACGGCATCAAGATTGAGCGGCACGGTTTCGGCGAGCTTGCCGGAGGGGTTGGCCTTGCCGGTCAAAAGGCGCGCCATGGCCATCGCCCCGGCCTGACCGCCGAGATAGCCGTGGATTATCGCCTTGGCGTATTTATGCCACTGCATTTCAAGAACACAGCCGCAGGAGAGCACGACAACGATGTTGGAGTTGACCTCATGCACGGCCTTTAAAAGCGCGAGCTGGTTTTCCGGCAGGCGCATATTATCACGGTCAAGACACTCCATCTCCCCGCTCTCATCAAGGCCGAGGTATAAAAGCGCCACATCCGACTCCGCCGCGAGGCGCACGGCCTCAGCGAGGAGCTTTGCGTTCTCTCTGCCGTTTCTCTCAAAGCCCTGAGCATAGCCGCTGAGCCTCATGCCGCAAAGGGGAAGCGCCTCGCGCGCCGTGTCCATCAGTGTTGGGTTTATCTTAGAGCTGCCTGCGCCCTGATAGCGCGGCTTGTCCGCAAACGAGCCGATGAGCGCGACCGAGCGGCTTCTGTCGGCTATGGGCAGGATATTGTCCTCATTTTTCAGCAGTACCGCCGTCTCCTCCGCCACTCGCTGGGCAAATAGATGATGCTCCGCGCGGTCATATGTGACCCCATTTTCAAGCGCCGGACTTGTGCTGAGGATGAGCCCAAGGAGCCTGTCCACCTGCTCATTCAAAAGGCGCTCGTCCAGCGTCCCGGCGCGGACAGCGTCCGCCACCTGCTTGTCCGTCATGCCGCCGCTGTATGGCATTTCAAGCGTGAGCCCCGCCTTGACCGCGGCTACTCTGTCATTATTCGCGCCCCAGTCGCTGACGACCACGCCGTCAAAGCCCCATTCATTATACAGTATATCGCGCAAAAGATGTTCATTCTCGCTGGCGTACTCGCCGTTGACACGGTTATAGCTCGTCATAAGGCCTTTTACACCGCCCTCCTTGACCGCGATCTCAAAGGCGGGGAGGTAAATTTCCCTGAGCGTGCGCTCATCGAGCACGGAGTCCACCGTCATGCGGCGAAGCTCCTGCGAGTTTGCCGCGAAGTGCTTGACGCAGGCGTACACGCCCTGAGACTGTATGCCGCGTATCAGCGCCGCCGCCATCTTGCCGGAGAGGAAGGGGTCCTCGGAGAAATACTCAAAGTTTCTGCCGCAGAGCGGACTGCGCTTAATATTAACGCCGGGGCCAAGCACCATGCTGACCTTTTCGGAGACGGCCTCGCGGCCATAGTATTCGCCCATCTGCTGCAAAAGCGCCTCATCCCAGGTGTTGGCAAGCCCCGCCGCCGTTGGGTAGCAGGTCGCTGGCACGGCCTTGCCGAGGCCGAGATGGTCTGACTTGCCGCTCTGCTTGCGCAGGCCGTGGGGGCCGTCAGTCATCATAACACTCGGTATGCCGAGCCGCTCCACGCCCTTGGTATGCCAGAAGTCCGCGCCGGACATCAGCGACGCTTTTTCACTGAGCGTCATGCGTTTTATCAAAACTTCATGTTTTAATTTTTTATCCATGTCTGCTCTTCCCCCGCGTTACTGCGCACTGTCCGGCGTCGGCCGCTCTTTGCGCGCCTTTTTGCGCTTTGCGGGCAGAAAGCCGCGCCAGAACACCGCGCGCTTAAAAACCGTAAACGCGCGAAGCCGCGCATCGCGCTCATCATCGGGCAGGGTGGAAAGGCTCTCCACCCAGTCACGGCGGCGCAGTCTTTCGGCAATTTTAAACGCCTTCTTCTCCTGCGCGAGCGCATAGCCCCGCTTTATAACAAGGTAGGCTTTTGCCCGCTCTTTGGCCTCTTTCATATAGCGCCTTTCTCTCGCGTCTTTCAAAATGCACCACCCTTTCCAATGTTTACACTTATACATTATAATAATACCACAAGTGCCACAGCTTTGGAAGAATTATTTTATTTATCTGATAAAGTCTTGTGCTTTGCGTTTAAAACGCGGAAGAGACCCCTGTCGGGTCTCTTTCCGTTAAACTTGCAGAACTCATGGTCGTTCCCTGCGCAAGGAACTCGCTTTCATCTGTAACACTATTGGCAGTTTTGATATTAGCACACGGCAGTTGAAAATTCGCTCGAAACCTGTCTTACCGGCTTTTTTCTATCTTTATTATGACAGTGGCCTCCTGCGAGAGATTGCCCTCGCTGTCGGCAGCCTTATAGCCGAAGTAGTCTCTCCCCTTTTTATCCGTGCCAGGGGTATAGGTGAAGCTGCCGTCCGGCTCAAGGCGGATACTGCCCTTTACGGGCTCGGTGGTGATAGCGAACGTCAATTCGCCGCCGTCGGCATCCTGCGCGCTGAGACTGGCGGTGAAGGGGGTGTTGCGCTCGGTTTTGAACTCATAGTTTTCGGCCACTGGCGCGCTGCCATCGGCGTGGGCACTGTCACTCAGGCCGAGGAATGTGGCCGCGAGCGCAAGCGCCGCAAGTAAGCGTGAAATGCGTTTCATATCTTTTTCTCCTTTGTCTTTTTTCAATCGTCAGGCTTATTTTGCGCTTATTTTAAGACGATATGCAATTTAACTCTGGACGGAAACGGGTTTAATATGGTAATATACAGAAAGGAAAATTTACTGTTGGGAGGATTGAAAATGGAACTCACTGCCGCCGCGCTATGGCTGAACACCTTCTTTGCCGATTTTGACCTCGGCATTACGCTGGCTCTGCACCGGCTCTATGATTTCGCGGGCGGGTTTTTTACGCCTTTTTTTGAATTTATTTCCTTTCTCGGACATGACGGTATCCCGCTCATTATTATCTCTGTAATTTTGATTTTGTTCAAGCGCACTCGCCGCTATGGAACCGCGATGCTCCTCGGCCTTGCTGTCGGCGCGCTTATCACAAACTGCTGTCTGAAAATTCTTATCGCGCGCCCGCGCCCCTATGCCGACGAAAGCAGCGTATTTTATCAGCTCTGGCTCTTAGTCGGGCAGAACATGGAAAGCGACAACAGTTTCCCCTCTGGCCACACGACCGCGGCCTTTGCCACGATGACCGCCGTATTCATGACCGGCAACAAGCGTGTGAGCTGGACGGCGTACATCTTCGCCCTGCTGATGGCCGCGGCGCGCATCTATCTTGTTGTACACTTTCCCTCCGACGTGCTGGTGGGTATCATTGTGGGAATCATCGGCGGTATTGTGGGCACGCTCATTGCGCGCAGGCTGCCTGAGAAATATTACGAAAAAGCTATATTCAGGAAAGGCGGGAGTTCGGAATGTTCGGATTCGGCGGCATAAAATTCAAAGGAGTAGACAAGAAATACATCAAGGATGCGGAGCACATTGATGACTACAAGGCGGCGGAGGAAATCGGCCGCGTGCGGCTGGGTAAGCTGTGCATGTACTACCGCGACCTCGGTGTGAAATACTATGTGCCCTATGACTACATTGATCGCAGTTTTACGCGCATAAGCGAGAGCGAGCAGGAGTTTGGCGGGCCGACCTATTACTACAGGCTCATCCTCGTTCATGACGGCAGGGAATTTGCAAACCTCATTTTCAATGAGGAGAAAGATGTAGACCTGATCCACGCCCGGCTCAAGGAGCTGCACCCGGAAATTGAGTACGGCTATATTCCCCCGGAGAAGAAAAAGCGCTGAGGGAAAAACAATTTAAAGCCCTTCTTCCGATATGGGCAAAGTAAATACAAAAGCGCAAAAATGCCGCTTCCGCATACACAGCGGGAGCGGCATTTAGTTTGTTGTAAAAGGGTTATTTTAACCGTCAATGCTTCAAAGCCGGCTTTAAGCGCTTGGAGACGACGAGGGCGAGCACGAGCTTGACAACGTCCGGGACTATGTAGGGCACAACGCAGGTCAAAAACGCCGCGCCAAAGCTGACGGCCTTACCGTCAGCGGTGTACACAAGAACAAACCACAGTGTGCCGAAAAGATAGCAGATTACATTGCCCACGGCGAGCAGCCACCACGGTTTCCCCCGCTTTTCAAGCGCCCAATAGAAAGCGCCGCAGAGAATAAAGCCGAGGATATAGCCGCCTGTCGGTCCCATGAGCGCCGCCACGCCGCTGCGAAAGCCTGAGAACACGGGCAGGCCCACTATGCCCATGAGCACATACAGCGCGATGGCGAAAAAGCCCCGCCTGCCGCCGAGCAGCAAGAGCGCGCAGAAGATGCCAAAGGTCTGCATGGTGAAAGGCACGGACACGAAAAGGAATATGCTTATCCAGGAACAGATGCTGATGACGACCGCCAAAAGCGCGATATAGGCCATGTCTTTTATTTTCACTTCTCTGCCTCCTTTTCTACTCGCCGCTGTACACGCGGCTTTTCCATTTTTCCTCAATACCCGGTCTGGGCACGCTCAATATCCAGCTGGGTGGAGAGCTGGCTGCCGGGTATTATGCTGGTTTCATCCGCTATAAGGGTATTCGAGACATAGGTAAAGCCGCCGTTTGTGCCCTCGCGCACGGTCAGTTCATGCGAGAAAGCCTTATCCGTGCCGTACCACTGGTTGAGCGCGTCAACGCGCAGGGTCAATGTACCGTCGGCATTATACCAATAGTCCACAACCTCCGGAACCGGTGTGCGCGGGGAGCTGTTATACGAGTCCTCCGAGCAGGGCAGGAAGAAGTATCCGCCGAGACGCGAGGAGTAGTCGGAGATGTTTTTCAGCGTCGCTGAGTTGATGTTGAAATAATACTGCACGACGTTTTCAAATGACTCTGTCGGCACAAGGCGCAATTTTGTATTGCTGACGGCAGAGAAATAGTCCGCGGTATTCGCAGTGGTCAGGCTCGCCGTGCCGTGATACATGCCGAAGAGATAGGCATAGAGACTGTTAAAATCAATTATGCCAAGGTTTGCCTCCGTCCATGTGGTGGTGAAGAGATTATTCTCAAAATAGCCGATAGGCTCAACATATTTCTGCGCTAAGGCGCGCTTTGTGCTGTCATACGGCAGGACGCGCACAAAAGTGTACGAATTGGTATTGGCACGCTGATTATCGTCAAAGCTCGCGGTGTCGCGGTTATAAATGAGCCAGCCCTTTTCGGTATACTGCACATCGCCGATGGCATAGCGCCCCTCAGTCAAAATTTTCGGCTCATTATTATCGTCCCAGATGGCGGACATGGCGATGAGATACCAGATGCCGTTTGCGCGCGCGATATGGTACACGCTTATCTGCCCGTCGTTATAGACCATGTAGTACGATACGCCCGTATCGCTGCCGGAGGCGATGGTGCTGCCAAAGTATATGATTGGGTCGGGGCACTGCATATCCATGGTGCCTAAGTAATCAACCGCGCTGTAGCCCTGCTGACCGATGCGCGTGACCATGGCCTGCACCACGGCGTCATTGAGCACGACATTGAAAGTTGCGCCTTTTTCGGCCTGCTCATAGATGTCCTTACAGGATTCCGCCACGGAGAGTAATTCCTCTCTAATCTCACGCGTCTCTTTTTTATTCGCGTCGTCGATGCTGTTATATTTCTCGGAAATCTTCGGCGTAGACGAGGGCGCGGTGGTTATTACAACATCGCTCACCGCGTTGTCCGCCGGAATTTCTGTATCAGTCTTATTCTTTCTGCCGCAGGCCGTCAGCAGCAAAGCCGCGCAGGCGAGGCACAAAAAGACTTGAGTTTTTTTCATAGTAATCTCCATTCTGGCGCACCGCCTGAGATTTGAATACCTTCGTCAGGCGATATTAGCCTGACTATATTATAATACATATTTCCTCCGTGCGCAAGATTGAGCATTTCCCCCGCACGGGCTTTAAATTTCCATGCGCGGATGCTATAATCAGGAGAATAAATTTTTAGAATACGGAGAACACTATGCAGGACTTTTTTGCACTATATGACGCGCTTCTCGCCGGGATGGGCGCGGACGCGGATGAGATAACAGTAAAATTCACGCACTCCGGGCGCTGCTGGGCGCTGTGCGAGACCGCCGAAAGCACGGGAATTGCCATGGAGGGCAATATGGCGAGCGCGCCGCGGCTTATTGAGCGCGATTTTGCCGGGCTTACACTGCGTGAGGCAGCCAACGCCGTAAAGAGCTGGAACCTTGTTGAGGCCGCGCTCGGCGTTGCCGCGCTCAACGCCTATTACAACACGACAGCGCACATGAACGCGCTCGGCTGCTATGAGCCATATGAGAACTACTGCTCACGCGGGCTGGATTTTGACGGCGCGCGTATCGGCGTTATTGGCCACATGGGGCTCACGCCGGAGATTCGCGGCGCGGCAAAGGAAATCTTCACCCTTGAGCGCATGCCGAAGGACGGCGACTATCCCGACTCTGCCTGTGATTTCATTCTGCCCGGCTGTGACTATGTTTTCATAACCGGCAGCACAATTATGAACAAGACCCTGCCGCATCTTCTGGAGCTGTGCAAAAACGCCGTGACCATTCTTATCGGCCCTTCGGTGCCGATGTGCCCGGCACTGCTTGATTTTGGCATTACGCGGCTGTCCGGCATGGCGGTCACCGACACGGCGGGGATGAGAGAGCATGTTGTGGGCGGCATCGGCGGCAACCCATACCGCTTCGGCACCTCTTTTCTGCTGACGAAATAACGCGTGGCTGATTTGCGTCAAAATCTCAGCAAAACGGCGATTATTACAGAAAGTACGCAAGTTATTATAGTGACAGGTTAGCACCCGCATGATATAATTACAGCAGACTTTACTATACATTTTTTCAGGAGGTTAGACATGAATTTTCTTGGCATCGAGACTTCTGTAAAGAATATCCCTGAGCTTGACCCCGGCTTCATCCCAATGTACAAGTTCAACCACGCTTTTCTTGCCGACGCGAAAAAGCCCGTGGGTATCGCGGTGGAGCGCGCCGACGGCGAGATGGCTTCCGTACACACCTTTATCCACGGCACAGACGAACTGCGGGAGGCGGACAGATACTACATCCGCCGCCTTGTCAAGTCCATACTCTGGATGAAGGGCGGCTTCAAGGTCTATGTCAGCGGCGATGAGGACATTTACAAGTATCTCTGCGGCTGCTTCAGCGCGGAGGGCAGTCAGGCCTTTGACTGGGACTACTTCGCTAACATCTATGAGCGGCCGTTCAAGGTAGTATATGTGGACGAGATACCCGCTGCCAAGGATTCGCCCAAGCCCGCGGGCGGGCATCTTGACGGTTGCCGCATCGGCTTTGACGCGGGCGGGAGCGACCGCAAGGTCTCCGCTGTTGTCGACGGCGAGACGGTATATTCCGAAGAGGTTGTATGGTTCCCGAAAATCAACTCCGACCCCGACTACCACTACAACGGCATTGTTGAGGCGCTGAAAACCGCCGCATCCCACATGCCGCGCGTGGACGCGGTGGGCGTGTCCTCCGCCGGTATCTACATCAATAACCGCGCGATGAACGCCTCGCTGTTCCTCAAGGTTCCGAAGGAGCTTTTCGATGCGAAGGTGAAGGACATCTACATCCGCGCCATAACCGACACCTTTGGCGATATCCCTTACAATGTGTTCAACGACGGCGACGTAACCGCGCTTGCCGGTGCGATGAGCCTGAACGACACCAACATTTTAGGCATCGCCATGGGCACGAGTGAGGCTGGCGGCTATGTTGACGAGCGCGGATACATAACTGGCTGGCTCAACGAGCTGGCTTTCATCCCCGTGGACGCAAACCCAGAGGCCATGCAGGACGAGTGGTCGCTCGACATCGGCTGCGGCGTGAAGTACTTCTCGCAGGACGGTGTAATCAAACTTGCGCCCGCCGCCGGGATTGAGCTTGACCCCGCGCTCTCCCCCGCTGAGAAGCTGAAGGTCGTGCAGGGGCTGATGGAAAACGATGACGAGCGCGCCGCCGCTATATACCGCAGTATCGGCGTTTACCTCGCTCACACGCTGGCGCTATATCATGACATGTACCACTTCCGCAGTGTACTGCTGCTTGGCCGCGTCATGTCAGGCAAGGGCGGCGACTTGGTTATAAACACATGCCGCAAGGTGCTTGATGATGAGTACGCGGAGATTGGCGCGCAGATAAAGCTTGCGCTGCCGGACGAGAAGTTCCGCAGAGTGGGTCAGTCCGCCGCCGCGGCGTCCCTGCCTGAGCTGAGAAAGTAAAAGACTATAATATAATTCAGCTTGTCAAAAAAGCCTATTTTAGACTTTTTTGACCGCTTCATCCGCCGAGC
>CAUABY010000042.1 GCA_958427375.1 uncultured Eubacteriales bacterium | reverse complement strand
CTTAATTTCAATCTCCACACCAGCGGGCAGCTCCAGGCTCATCAGGGCCTCGACGGTCTTGGGGGTGGAGTTGGTGATGTCGATGAGGCGCTTGTGGGTGCGGCGCTCAAACTGCTCACGGCTGTCCTTGTACTTGTGAACTGCACGAAGGATGGTGACTATCTCGGTCTTGGTGGGCAGGGGGATGGGGCCGGAAACCTTTGCATCGGTGCGCTTTGCAGCCTCAACGATGGTCTCGGCAGCCTTGTCGATGAGCTGGTGATCGTAAGCCTTGAGGCGGATACGGATCATGTTCTTGTTGGTGGTGCTTGCCATGCTGTTTTCTCCTTTTTTGTACGTATTTGCGGCGGCATTGGCTCCGCCAATTATGCGTACAGATGAAGCCCGGAATTTCTTATACACACAACCGTGCGTATCAGGCCGCGTCCGAAAAACAAACCGGCATTTCAGCCGGCCCTATCCCCCGTCCGCGCGATATACGCGTGAATAAGATAGGCTTCAGCCGCCCGATTGCATGTCGGCCAGGCCGACACCGGACATACTCCACAGAAGTTACCTCGTCATTTGAGCAATCTCCTGTTTCCTCGCATAATACTCCTATGTTGTTACACACGAGCTTAAATAATATATCAACTTTTCTTGAATCTGTCAAGTAATTTTTCGTTATTTCTACAGAAAATTTTTGATAATTTTTGTACAGCTTGACAACAGGGCTCTTGTTACGCGTCATGGGTCTCCTCGGCGGCATTTTCAGGCGTGAAATACCGCCGCTCCTTTGCTGGAACGGCGGTATCTACTATTATAATTATTACTTTGCGTAATCCACAGCCTTGGTCTCACGCAGAAGGTGAACCTTTATCTGGCCGGGATAGGTAAGCTCGGACTCAATCTTTTTGGCGATGTCTCTTGCGAGCAGAACCATCTGATCCTCGCTCACGTCCTCAGGCTTGACCATTATGCGTATCTCGCGGCCGGCCTGAATCGCGTAAGAGCTTGCGATGCCGGGGAAGCTCTTGGAGACCTCTTCAAGCTTTTCAAGGCGCTTGACATAGTTCTCAATGTTCTCGCGGCGGGCGCCGGGGCGGGAAGCGGAGATTGCGTCAGCCGCCTGCACAAGGCAGGCAACAACGGTGTGCGGCTCCACGTCGCCGTGGTGCGCCTCGATTGCGTGGATAACAGCCTCAGACTCCTTGTACTTGCGTGCGATGTCCACGCCGATGGTGACGTGGCTGCCCTCGACCTCGTGGTCAATGGCCTTACCAATGTCGTGCAGCAGGCCCGCGCGCTTAGCGGTGGCGACATCCACACCCAGCTCGGATGCCAGCAGCCCCGCGATGTGCGAGACCTCAACGGAGTGGTTGAGCACGTTCTGGCCATAGCTGGTGCGGTACTTCATGCGGCCAAGCAGCTTGACAAGCTCAGGGTGCAGGCCGTGGATATTGGTCTCAAACACGGCGCGCTCGCCCTCGGCCTTAATCGTGGCGTTGACTTCGCGCTGGGCTTTGGCGACCATCTCCTCAATGCGTGCGGGATGGATGCGGCCGTCCTGAATAAGCTTTTCGAGCGCGAGGCGCGCAATTTCGCGGCGCACGGGGTCAAAGCTCGAAACGGTGATGGCTTCGGGGGTATCGTCAATGATAAGGTCACAGCCGGTGAGCGTCTCAATACTGCGGATATTGCGACCCTCGCGGCCGATGATGCGGCCTTTCATCTCGTCGTTGGGGAGTGGTACGACAGAGACTGTAATTTCGCTTGCATGGTCGGCGGCGCAGCGCTGAATCGCGGTTGCGATAATCTCACGCGCTTTCTCGTCGGCCTCTTCCTTGTACTGCGCCTCGACCTCCTTGACCTTGACGGCCATCTCGTGGGTGACCTCGTCACGCACGTTATTAATAAGGTAGGTCTTGGCGTCCTCAATTGAGAAGCCGGAGATCTTCTCCAACATCTCAAGCTGGCTCTTTTTGATAAGAGCAATTTCTTTCTGCTGCGCGTCGGCAGCGGCGATCTTGCTGTTTAGCGTATCGCTCTTTTTCTCCACGGCATCGACCTTGCGGTCAAGAGTTTCCTCTTTCTGCTGCAGGCGGCGTTCCTGCTTCTGGAGCTCGGCGCGGCGCGACTTCTCCTCCCGCTCGTATTCAGAGCGAGCCTTGTGTATTTCTTCCTTTGCCTCTACGAGAGCTTCTCTCTTCTTGCTCTCTGCACTTTTAATTGACTCATTTATTATACGTTTTGCTTCGTCCTCAGCGCTGGCTATCTCCCGCTCAGCAACCTGCTTACGGTAGGTTACGCCGAGTATAAACGCAATAACCGCGGCTGCGGCTATAATAACAATCCACAAAGGCGTTGGCATAGTAAGTAAACACACCTCCATTCTTTAAGAATTTTTTGGTGGGTTTATGCTGGTATTAGATTTAACTTTAATCTAAGAAAAAACGAGCCATAAAACGAACCCGTCTAAATTGAAAAGTAATATTGGCAGGAGCTTCCCCATGGCTCCATTAAATATTATCTTTGCTATTTTAGCGCCATATTGTTGTTATGTCAAGTAAAACGCCGGTTTTTTCTTCGGATAGATTTTGCAAGTATTGCTCCACCATATGTAAGGCCGAATACGAAGCATATGAAAAACACTTTCTGCACGCCCGCGGCAAGCGGCAGACGCGTTGATATTACCCCAGCAAGCATTATAACCGGAAAATGTATGAGGTAAATATCTGCGCTGAGTGCGGCGAGCTGCTTTATTGCTTTATTTGTCAGTACTCTGGTTATACAGCCGCTGTTGTGCGCGAAAGCATACACCAGCGCCGCTGACGAGACCAGGAACATGCAGGTAGTATTCTTCGGCACACGTATATACACGAATTGCGCCAGCACCGTGAGAATTATCGCAGAAAGCTCCGCCACCGTGCCGCGTATGGGTGAGATCTCGCGCTTTTCCCCGTGCAGGAAGAAATACGCAAGATTACCGCCGATGACAAAATCGCCCAGCCTGTAGATTGGGAATACCTGAACAAACCACTGGTAAAATCCCGCAAGCTCCACAGGGTCGGGTCTCGCGGCCGCTATGTATATCTTCTCCGCCGCAACACTCGAAACTATTTGCAGCAGGAATATCGCAAGCGCCGTCACAAGTGCCGTGCGGCGGCTGCGGTACTTCTCCATGCACCGCAATACAAAGGGGAGCATAAGGTACAAAAACATCATCGCCGAGAGATACCAGCTCGGCACGTTAAAAGAGAAATAGTACTCATTTACTGGTATCCACGCGTGAACAAGCAGCACATTCGCCGCAAGCTTTGTGAAAAAACGCCACGCCGGCAATAGTCCGTTCAGCAGTCCATAGAGCTGTGTTATAAGCGGATATACGAGCATCACAAGGTGCAGCGGGTAGAGTTTCTTTATCTTTTTCAGAGAGAAGCTCAGGCTTTCTCCCAAGCCGAGCTTAGATGTCTTTCCGTCACCAAAGTAATTGTACACGCAGAGGAAACCCGACATCACGAAGAAAACGGAAAGCCCTGAGTAGCCCCAAAGTGTGATATAGGCGTGATAGCTCATGACCGCAAAGCACGAGTATACCCTCAGTGCATCAAATGAACTTAACTTTTCTCTCTTATCAATCATTATCAGAAATACATTCCTCTTATCCGTCGAGAGAGTCACACTCTTGTCGCTGCGGATGATGTAAGGCAAATAATACAACTATATTGTATAGAACTATAGCGGCAAACCACACATATGTCAAGGCAAAATGTTTCTCCCTTGCAAAAGGGGAACGCACATATTATAATAAGTGACATAATTCTCTAAGTTACTCAAATTGGGGTGCTATTCGATGAAGATTTTATTATCTAAGAGAGCATACGCCGCTGCACTTGCGCTGCTCTTTATATTTATGCTCGCGCTGAATTTTCTAACGCCATATCAGGCTGACGATTTTGCCTATCATTTCAGCTTCGACACTGGTGAGCGTATAGAAAGCATTTCGGACATCTTTCCCTCGCTCGCCGCCCATACTCAGACCATGAACGGGCGGTTAATCGCTCACTTTTTTGTTCATCTCTTTGAGCTTCTGCCGAAAGCAGTTTTCAATGTAATAAATTCCGCAGTATCTTCCGTGCTCCTTCTTCTCATATGTCACTTTGTCTCCTGTGACCTGCCGCGAAGTCGGGCGCTTATCCTCCTGCTGAGCTTTTTCGCCGTTTGGGTTTTCACTCCCGCTTTCGGCGAAGTCATGCTGTGGCTGGACGGGTCAATAAATTACTTATGGGCAATCGTCTTGAATTTAGTGTTTCTGCTCCCCTACTGCCGGCTTTTCATAGATGGAAAGAGCATTAAAAACCCGCTCCTCGGCCTTGGTCTGGTACTCTTTGCCTTTATCTGCGGCGCTTTTCAGGAGACCATGTCCACGGCGAGCTTTCTTGCAGCACTCGCCTTTATTCTGGCCGTGCGATTTTATGAGAAGCGAACGGTCGGCATATATTATATTCTCGGCGTCATCGCGTCCTTCGCCGGGCTTCTCTTCATGGCGCTTCAGCCCGCTGAATCCGCTGTAAAGAGCTCTTCCGTCAGCTTCGTAACCTTCTACCACAGTTTTTTGAACGTGATGGGCTATTTCAAGTTCTTCTGGCTGCTTATCGCGCTGTTTATTTTAAGTTTTGCGCTGTGTTCGTTCTCAAAAGTCAACAAGAAGCGGCTCATCCTCGCCGGGATATTTTTTCTCGGCTTCCTCTGTGCAAACGGCGTGATGCTTCTTGCCAAGATTTATCCCGCCCGCTGTGCCTCTCCCGCCGCAATCTTCCTGATCATTTCGGACGGCATGCTCTTAAACTGGCTCTTCGAGCTGAATTACAAAAAGGCTGTCAGCGGGATATTGCTTCTTCTCTGTGCTGCCGCTCTCTTCTGGGGTATAACCGGCACCGGCGACATAGTGTCCACCTTTGCGCAGTTCAAGGCTAATGAGGCTAAAATGATTCAGGCAAGCATTGACGGCACGCCCGAACTATATCTGCCCGGACTTTACGGCTGCACAAGATACAGCATAGCATATGAAATGCCTTTCCCGTCGCCAATTGATTGGGTGAACAGCTACATGGGTCAATATTATGGCGTGGAGCGGATTATCGGTTACGACTTCTATACAGACATATTCCAGGACGTGAAATACCTAAACTGATTTTTTAAGCATGCAGTTTTCATTTTCCTGCACTCTCAGGCTGCGAGGAGCTCTTCATAAAGTGCTTCCCGCAGTCTTTCTGCCATATGCTCAATTCTGCCCGCGGCAAAGGGGCTTTCAAGACCGACCGCCTCAAGGCTCTCGATGAAGCCCTGATAATCTCTCGGCAGCAGCTCATTATACTTATCCCAACCCGCGCCGGGTGAAGTGAGCTCCAGCTCGTATATCTGCACCGCCGCCTCGTTTGACACGGCATACGAGATTATATAAAACGGCGACTCAAAAAAGTGCGTTATATCAACCCAGCTCAGCGAAAAGTACTCCTCTTCCCCGCTCCTGCAGCAGCCATACTCGCGCGCCGCGGCGAGAGAAATGGCGTTTATATTCTCCGCCGTCAGCTCCGCGTCATCAAGCGCGTACACGCGGTTTTCAAACTCGGCAAAGGAGCCCTGCTCAGCATAGATGCCGAGGGTATTCAAAAACTTTATGCGCCGCAGTGAGTTGAGCTCCGCCTCGTCGATTATACCCGCGCCCTGCGCGGTCACAATATACTCCATGGCCTGCGAGAAGCACTCGTTCAAATCGAGCGACAGCGTGGAGTTATAATTTATATACGAGTCCATATAGTGCCCGAACTCGTGGGCGAGCGTCAGCACATCCTCCGTATCACCATAGGGCGAAATGAAAATATACGGCTCATCATAGCTGTCCAAATAGCTCGTGAACGACTGATTTGCCTTATTCCTGTCATACCCTACATTATAAAGCTCGTACTCAAGCATGAAGTCAAAAGCCTCAGCCGCCGTGCCGCCGAGCTTATCCGCCACCGCGCCAAGAAGCCCCATAAGCCGCTCGGCTGTCATGTCCCAGTAATCAATCTGCGAATATGGCTCTGCGGCCATAATCTCCTCATAGAGCGGCACGATGTAAGTCTTTATGTCCTCCAAAAGCGCCGCCGTCTCCGCGGGCGTGTAGTCGCGCGCAAAGTAACTGTACTGCATCTGCTCATAATTGTCATAGTCAAGCTCCGCGGCGAGCGCGCGGCGGGTCTTTATAAGCTCAATATAGATCTCGGAGAAAGCGGAGTTATACTGTCTGTAATACTCCATGCCCGCGTTATAATAATCAGACTCTCCGGCCGTGGATATATAGTCATAGTAGTCAACCTCCACCCCATCAAGCACTATGGTGGGCGAGGCCGTGAGGGCATAGTAGCGGCTCAAAAGCTCGCTCTCGCGCTGCATGAGCGCGACCGCCTCATCGCTGTAGCTTACAGCTTCGTCCCCGCCGTACTCCTGCGCAAACCCGTTCCAGAAATAGTCGCGCTCAAGCTTTGCGGCGAGCTTGGATTTGGCGCAGGCACTGTATAGCTGCTCCATGAGCTGCCGCGCACTGCTGTAGCTCTCACCGCACGCGGCATACTCCTGCTCATAGTATTCATCCGTCAGGTTGCTGAAATAGCGTATGCCCGCGACGGTATACATAGTCGAGCAGTTATAAAACTCGCTGTAGCACTCGTCCAGCAGCTTCATAATGCGCCTTTCACTGCGCCCGGCGTCCAAGCTCTCCGTCACCGCGCTGACCCTTTCGGCTAACACCGCGGGGTCCGGGCGCACATATTCTATCTCGCTGAAGCGGCGGCCGTCACTCTGCTCCGCACGCGAGCTGCCGTTGAGGCCGAAAATGCAGACTGTCAGCATCATCGCCGCGGCAATGGCGGCGGCAAGGTATTTTTGTCTTTTCATAGGCAGTAACCTTTTCTAAAATTATCATGTAAATTTTATTTATTTTATCACATTCGCATGAATCCGTAAAGAGTGTACAAAAACGCTTGAATTTATTGTTTGGTTTTCTTATAATGGTTGTTAGAAATAACCGAAAATACCACCCGAAGCGCAAGATTGCACCGGGCGGGAAAGAAGAGGGACATTATGAACGAAATTTATGTTACCGGGCATCGGAACCCCGACACCGACTCGATAGTGGCATCTATGGCCTATGCCAATCTCCGCAACTCACTGGGCGACAGAGAGTACAAGGCGGTGCGCATAGGCGCGATAAACGACGAGACCCAGCACATGTTAGACCACTTTGGCTTTGAGCCGCCTGAGTTTGTCAAGAACATGCGCACGCAGGTGTGCGATTTGGATTTTGACCGCCCGCCTGAGCTGACATGCAGCGTGTCCATGGACCTTGCGTGGCGCACTATGCGCGCCGGGCAGATAGCCACAATGCCGATTGTCAATGAGGACGGCACGCTCTACGGCATGCTCTCCGCGGGCGACATTGCCTCCTATGACATGCAGACCATCTACTCAAGCCGCATTGACGAGCTGCCCGTTTTCAATCTCATCAGCGTTATTGAGGGGCGCATCGTCAACGAGTGCAGCAGCCTTTGCAGCACCGTGTCAGGCAACGTCACCATAGCGCTGCCGCAGTCCTTTGAGGATGACGCGCTCATCAGCCCCGAAACCATACTCATCTGCGGCAACCAGCCCGAAGTCATCAGCCGCGCGCTGGAGCACGAGGTGAACTGCCTCATCATCTGTCAGGCGGACATCGCCCCGGAGCTTGCCGAGGCCGCCGCGCCCACCTGTATAGTCTCCACCCCGCTTGACGCGCGCCAGGTCTCGCGCCTTATCTATCAGGCCATCCCTATAAAGCGCGTATGCACCTCCACAAGCGACATCATCTGTTTCCACCTCAGCGACTACCTGGACGACGTGAAGGACGTTCTTCTGAAAAGCCGCTACCGCTGCTACCCCGTGCTCGACGCGGACGAACACGTTGTCGGCACACTCTCCCGCTTCCATTTGCTCAATCCCCTGCGCAAGCGCGTGGTGCTCGTCGACCATAACGAGGCCTCGCAGTCCGTTATCGGCCTTGACCAGGTGGAAATTATGGAGATTATTGACCACCACCGCCTTGCCGATATCCAGACCCGCCAGCCCATCTCCGTGCGCAATGAGCCGGTCGGCAGCACGAACACCATCATTACCTCGATGTATTCCGAGCACGGCGTTATGCCCTCGCCGCGCATGGCTGGACTGATGGCCGCCGCGATTCTCTCCGACACGGTCATGTTCAAGTCCCCCACCTGCACCAAGCGCGATATCGCCATGGCCGAACGCCTTGCGAGAATCGCGCACATAAGCCTTGACGAGCTGGGGCAGGAGCTCTACTCCGTATCCGGCGCTGACAGCAAGAGCGCGGAAGAGCTGTTCAAGACCGACTACAAACAGTTCCACATCGCCGAAAAGAACCTCGGCGTAAGCCAGATTACCTGCACGGACGCGGCGCATATGCTCTCACGCAAGCAGGAGTTCCTTGACACCATGTCCAAGCTCAAGAAAGATATGGACTTTGACATAGTTATTCTCATGATAACCGATGTGCTGCTTGAAGGCTCCTACCTTCTGTATGTCGGCCCGGATGATGAGATACAGCAGGCCTTCTCCACCGAGCCCAAGGACAACTGCGCCTTCCTGCCCGACGTGATGAGCCGCAAAAAGCAGGTCATACCCATGCTGACAGCACTGTGGGGCTAATCCCTTATGCGGTAAAAACGGAGGGCGGTATGCACATCACAAAAATGCACGGCGCGGGCAACGACTTCATTATTATAGACAACTTTGCGCATAAATTCTCGTTTGACGAGCTGTCCTCACTTGCGCGGCGGCTGTGTACGCCGCACACCTCGGTGGGCGCGGACGGCCTGATGGCCGTTGCCGAGCCGGCGCGGGGCGGGGACTACTCCATGCTCTTTTTCAACTCTGACGGCAGCGCCGGGGAGATGTGCGGCAACGGTGCGCGGTGCATAGCCCGCTATGGTCACGACCACGGTCTGGCCGGGAACGTGCAGCGCGTGGAGACCGTGTCCGGCACGGTCACGGGTGAGCGCATGGACTACAACCTCTACCGCGTGCGCCTGAACGCCCCCTCGGTAATTGATTTGCACAGCGCCGTCCGCGTTGGCGGCATCGAGTACGATTGCAGCTATGTGGAGCTTGGCCGCCCCGGACTGCCGCACGCGGTACTCATCATGCCCGACTATGACAGCCGCCCGCGCGCGGAGCTTGCCGCGCTGGGCGCCGCCCTGCGCCGCGCCGAAGATTTTCCGAAAGGCGCAAACGTCACCTTTGTAAAGCCGCTCGGCGGCAGGCAGGTTCAGGCCGTGACCTACGAGCGCGGCGTGGAGGATTTCACCCTCGCCTGCGGCACGGGCTGCGGCGCGCTGACAACAGCGCTCACCCTGCGCGGCGTGTTGAACGGTGAGGCAGAGATTCACATGCCCGGCGGCATCCTCCATGTCAGCCTGAGTGCGGAGGGCGGCTGTGTATCGGACATCCACCTGACCGGCCCCGCCGTGACGGTTTTCGAGGGCGAGCTTGCGGATATGTGAGCCGCAGGATATAGAACAGGTCAAGCGTTAAAAGTCCCGCGGGCTTTCAAGGCCTGCCGGGGCTTTTTGCTGCAAAAACATATAATTCCGCTTCCATCTTTATGTTTTCAATGATATAATGAAAATACTTTTATAATAGGAGGGACACCATGAAGAAAAGTATTTCACTGCTGGCAGTCGTGCTGGCACTCACTCTGCTCCTCACCGGCTGTGCCGGGAAAGCCCCTCAGACAGGAACCACTACCACCACAAAGTCCGCGGAAGAGACGGTCGACGTGAGCCTCGGCCAGGTCGAAGGCAGCGTGTATGAAAACGCGTTTGTCGGCTATGGCTGTGCCTTGGATGAAAACTGGGCAGTCTACAGCGCGGAGGAGCTTCAGGATCTCTCCGATTTGACCAAGGAGATGCTCAAAGACACGGAGCTTCTGGAGAGCAGCGAGCAGTATCACTATTTCCTTGACATGAAAGCTGAGAACGCAAGCGACCTCACGGTCATAAACGTGGGCTACACCTATTTAAGCGTTAAAGATCGGCTGGTAAACGCACTTCTCAGCGAGGAGCAGCTTGTTGACAGCACCATTTCGCAGAAAGACACTCTGGCCGAGTCATTCGCCGCAACCGGCATCACGCTCAACACTATGGAGAAAGCGCAGGTGAACTTCCTCGGTCAGGAGCGCTGGGCTATCCACACCGACGCGGTCGTGAGCGACGCGGCCATAGGCGATGTGCCCTACTATGTTCTTCAGGTTTTCGATATGAAGCCGGGCGCGTCTTACTATGTCACCCTGACGCTGGCGAGCTATCTTGAGGACAATACCGAAGCGCTCTTAGACCTCTTCTACCCCGTCTCCGAGTGATTTTAACCGCATAAGCAAACATAAAGCCACAAAAATACAAATATAGAAATGAGAAATTCGCCATAAGTATTTTTATGGCGAATTTCTTTTAATTTATAGCGAATAACTCACTTTGTTTTCACACATGACTTTTCAACCGAGGAACGCAATCAACACCCACACCGATCACATCACGTCCTTGTCGGTCTCGCGGCCGCAGATTATGTTCAGGTTTCCGTTGCGGCAGCGTATCTCATCAATAAACTCTTTGCTGATGCCCTTGTTTTTCAGGCTTATGGTATAAGTCAGCTCATAGAGTGTGCCCATATTCGTCGTGCGCACGCGCACAAGCTCGTGACTGCGGGTATATTTTTCAAAAAGGTCATCAAAAAGCCCCTCATAGTCAAGGTTTTCCGGGATGGTGATTTTCAGCTGCCGCGCGCTGCCATGCTCACCGAAGTGCAGAGCCGTCAGCAAGATGAGCGCCACCGAGAACACCACGAAAAAGACAAGCGCCAGCCCAATGTAACCCATGCCGCAGGCAAGACCCAGCGCCACTGAGAAGAAGAGCCCCGTTATCTCGCGCGCACTGCCCTGCACACTGCGAAAGCGCACCAGCGCGAAAGTTCCTGCCACCGCGATACCCGCGCCCACGTTGCCGTTGACAAGCATAATAACCATCGCCACAACCGCCGGCAAAAGCGCGATGGACATGGCCAGAGAGCCGGAGTGGCTGCTTCTGACTGTGAACACGAGCGAGGCCAAAACGCCCAGCACGAGCGCGGCGGATATGCAGGCTAAAAACTGCCCAAGCGTCACGGGGACGCTGATGATACTATTGAGCATGGGAAAACACTCCATTCATTATATTTGCTTCATAGCAGCTGCCGTACTTTGAAAAACCGACAGGGAAAACGCCCTGCTCGCTGAGCATATGCGCGAGCCACAAGGGCGCGGCCTCCGGCATTTTTATCTCCATTAGCACATCTCCGTCCGGCAGGATAAGCTGCCCGTCGCTGCCCTGCGTCAAATCAAGGCGGCTGCCGCGCCAGCGTATGGCACTGTCAAAGGTGATGCGAAGCTCGTTGTCCTCAACGCCGCGGTAGGCCGTGCGGTCGCAGGCGATGTAGGCGCGCGGTGAAACCGCGTTTTGCCGCAGAAACCAGTCTATCTCCCGCATGACCTGTCCGCCGCCGCTTGGCGCCGGGCGGCGGCCCGCGAGATACTCCTCCGCCTCACGCGCGCGAAGCATCACGCGCCGCTTATAAACAATGCCCTTGAACTTCTTCTTCAGCTCAATAAACACCGCGTCATCCTCGCCGGGCACGTTGTAGCTTCTCAGGCGAAGCTTCTCCTTGTACACGGGCTTTTCCAGCGACCGCGCGATGATCGAGCGGTCG
>CAUABY010000041.1 GCA_958427375.1 uncultured Eubacteriales bacterium | reverse complement strand
TTATATCTTCATGCAGACGTCCCATGCGCGCCAGATAACGGTGCGCAGGTTGCCAATAGCCACGCAGTCGCCGACTCTGTGAACCTTCTTGTTGTTCTTGCCGCCAACAGGGGTGGGCACGAAGCCGATGCCGTTGACAACGCTGTCGCACTCGACGAAGAAGGTCTCGCCGGTCTTGACGTTCTTAACGGTGCAGCCCTTGTCGGTAATCTCTGTAACGGTGGAGTTGAGATACACGGGCACCTGATGGAACTCCAGCGCGTCACGCAGGAAGGAGGTGTTGGCAAGGCAGGTCGCCTGTGCGGCAATAAGGTCATTGGCGTACTCAACGATAATCGGGTGCTTGCCGAAGTTGAGCAGCATGTCATACGCCGCCTCGCAGGAGGACTGGCCGCCGCCGATGAAGAGCACCTTGTCGCCGGTCTCAACCTTATCCTTGAGAATCTGGGTGAAGGTGAGGGTCTTGTCAAAGCCCTTGATGCCGGGCATGGTTCTCGGCACGGAGCCGGTCGCCACGATTATCTCATCAAAGCCGCCGAGGGTGTTGACGTCGTTGACCTCGGTATTGAGGCGCACGTCGATGCCCTGCTTTGCAATCTCATTGACGTACCAGCGGATGAGCTCCTTGTCGTTCTCCTTGAAGGTCATGGCGGAGGCGGTGAGGAAGAGGCCGCCGAGCTCGCCGGTCTTTTCAAAGATGGTGGGGATATGGCCGCGCTGCTTGAGCACAAGCGCGCTCTCCATGCCGCCCACGCCGCCGCCGATGATGGCAACCTTCTTGGGCTTCTTGGTGGGCACTATCTTGTACTTCTTATGCTGCATGGTGGTCGGGTTCAGGGCGCAGCGGGCGAGGTGCAGGGAGTCATCCAGCTTCTGCAGGTTGGACGTGCCCTTGTACTTAGCGAAGTTAAAGCAGCCGTTGTGGCAGCGGATGCAGGGCTTGATCTCATCCTCGCGGCCCTCCATAATCTTGTGAACCCACTCGTGGTCAACAAGGTTCTGGCGCGCGATGGCGACAGCGTCGAGACGGCCGGCGGCAATCTCCTCCGCGGCCTTGACCGGGTCCATACGGCCGGCGCAGACGACGGGCTTGTCGGTGAACTTCTTGATGTACTCGACATACTCAAGGTTGCAGTTATCCGGCATGTACTGAGGCGGATGTGCCCAGTACCAGGCGTCATAGGTGCCGTTGTCGCAGTTGAACATGTCATAGCCGGCGTCGCCCAGGTACTTGATGGCGCGCTCGGACTCTTCCATATCGCGGCCGAATTCCTCGAAATCGGTATCTTCGGGGACGGCGCCCTTGCCCCAGCCCTTGGTCTTGGAGACGACGGAGTAGCGCAGGGAGACGGGGAAGTCATCACCGGCATAGCGCTTGATGCACTGCACGATTTCAACCGGGAAGCGGTAGCGGTTCTCAAAGGATCCGCCGTACTCGTCAGTACGGAAGTTCCAGTTTTTCATGGTGAACTGGTCGAGCAGGTAGCCCTCGTGAACGGCGTGGATTTCAACGCCGTCGACCCCGGCCTCTCTCAGGCGCTTGGCGGTCTTACCGAAAGCCTCAACCATCTCGTGGATTTCCTTGACGGTCATCGGGCGGGACTTGACATCCTCAGCCCAGCGGTTGGGAGTGGCCGAGGCGGAGGCGCAGGCATACTGCACGTCCACTATCGGGGAAGCAAGCTTGTTGAGCAGGTCGTTCTTTGCCAGCACGGTCATCCAGCCATTTATAGCCATCGAGCGCCCAAAGCCAGCGGCGAGCTGAATAAAGAGCTTCGCGCCGGTCTTATGGAACTCATCCATATAGGGCTTGAGAGCCTTGAACATAGCGTCGTTCTGGTACAGCCACTTTCTGCCGGGGATACCCATGGTATCACGCACGCACTGCATGCCGGGCAGGATAAGGCCGACGCCGTCCTGCGCGCGGTTGAGCAGGAAGTGTGCCGCCTCTTTGTCGAAATGGTTCGGCTCCAGCCAGCCGAAAAGGGAAGTACCGCCCATGGAGCACTGCACGAGGCGGTTCTTAATCTCCACATTACCAATCTTCCATGGTGTAAATAGGGGTTTGTACTGTTCTTTCAAATACTTCGCTTCCTTTCATATTTTTATTTGTCGTGACGATTTTGTGTCGCCGAGTGGTGTACCGGGTGCGGCACACCGTTAATCTCTACACAAGGATAAGGTAATTATAACGTAACTGCCCAAATAAATCAATTGATAACTTGCCTTTTTTGTTGGATATTTAGCAAAATGTGCTTAGACAATGTGCGTGATGTGTCTAAAAAAGCAGATATTTGACCTGTCCGCGGTAAATAAAGGGCGAAATTTTACCTTGACGGCTGTAAGAGGATATCAAGTTTTTGTCGGAACATGGCCGCGGTGCGCGCCGGGGCTCAGGCGCGCTTTCCGTCCGCCTTCTCCACGTCAAACTCAAGCTCCACGGTGAAGGTGTCGCCGGAGGAGAGGGTAAAGATTACATCCGCCTCATACTCGCCCGCGCTAAGCCCCTTCACGGGCGCGACCTTCCACGTGCGGGAATTGCTCTGCCCGGAGGCGATGGTTGCCCCCTTCTCACTGCTGAGGGTGAAGCTGTCCTTATCCGCACCGCCAAGCTCGGCGCTCTCGATGACGAGAGAGGCAAGGCCGGTGTTTCTCACCACGACCGCTTTCTCGTCCACGTCGAGATAGCCCTCGGTCTCGCGGCCAAAGTCCACATCCTCCGCGTCGGGATAGACAAAGGTCTCCTCTACAATCTCGCTGTGCCCGGCGCCGTCCACCATGGCCACGGCGCGCACAACGCAGCTATCCTCTATTTCAAAGGGTTTTACGTATTTCTGGCTTTTGCTGTCAGGCTCGCTGCCGTTGGTGGTGTAGTAGATTACCGCGCCCTCGGCCTCACAGCTGATTGTAATATCGCGCCCCTCGGCATAGCTGCCGCCCTCCGGGTTTATCACCGGCGCGGCCACGGTGAAGCCAAGGGTCAGCGTGCCGTCATGGTCAACGCGGTCGAGCGTGACCGCACCCTCGCTGTCGATGGTGCAGGCGCCGGTGTCGGTGGAGGCGCTGACAAGCGCAAGGCCGGGCTTTGCCGTTATCACCGCCGCGCCGTCGGGTTCAATAAAGCTGCTGCCGCCGCGCTCGGTCAGCCCCTCTATGTCGCACAGGGCGCTGTAGTCGGCGGCGAAGCTGATTTCAAAAAGGCGCTCGGCCATCGCGGGCACCGTGCCGCCATCCGCCGGCGCTATCCCGGCCTCGCCGTTATTGTAGACCGTGCCGTCATTGTTGTAGACGAGCGCGCCGTTGTTGTAGACGATACCGCCGTTATTATAGACCGTGCCGCTGTTATTGTACACGGTGCCGCCGTTATTAAAGACAATGCCGCCGTTATTATAAACGGTGCCGAAATTATTGAATACAGTGTCCCCGTCGTTATAGAGCGTCTCACCCTCCGTGTTTATGATAACCGAGCCCGGCTCGATGACAAGAGCAGGCGCCGGAGAGGCCGCGGCCGCGGGCGAAGCCGCCGGAGCCGGGTCGGCGCCGGGCGAGGAGGATGGCGCGGGGGCCGCGAACGCCGTGGAGGATATAAGGCACAGCGCGAACACCAGCACCGTAAGGCTTGAGAGGAATCGTTTCATTTTCATTGGTGAGCTCCCTTCTATTACACAAGTTTTTAATACTTTCGCCTGAAAATCCTGCCCGCGCCGCATTCCGCGGCGGGGTCTGCCGGCGGAGGGCTGAATACCCGCCGTTTTTCGCGGTATGCGCCCCGTCTGCACTTATATAGACTATTTTAATATTAACTTTGTTCCATTGCAACAGAAACTTTTTATGTAAACTTAATTTGCAATCTGATTATAGCCCGGCCGGATGCAGAAATTTGTCCGAACCGGCCCGCGCGCTGTGCAGATTTTGAGCTGGGCGCGATCCGGCGGGCGGCGGCGCGAAGGCGGCGTTTCTTACAACTTTTTCAGCAATTTAAATGAAATGCCGTATTGTAAATATTTTTCCCTTATGATATTATAAAATAAATCTAATAGATCTAATTTTGTGCTGATATCAGCGGCGCATTTAACGCCTCACCGGGGAGGGGAGCAATTTGATGAGGGAAAAGACAAGAAAGTCGCTTATCATATTGGTTCTTTTGGTCACCGTTGCCCTACTGCTGGCAATTCTTTTCTGCTTGCAGAAAACACAAATCCGCCAGAATACCGAGCAGACCTCCATTATTCTTCTCAATCAGCTTGAAGATCTCATCACCAGCAATCAGGAGCGTGACGCGCTTTTGGAACTCTCATTGATGGAGGATTACACGATGCGCGCCAGGGCCGTATCATATATTCTTGACCTCAGCCCCGAAAAGTGTGAGGACATAGAGGAGCTCCGCAAGATAGCGGAGCTCATAAAGGTGGACGAGATACATCTTTTTGACAGCAGCGGCGTTATCTATGCCGGAACGCATCCGCAGTATTACGGCTACTCCTTTGATTCCGGCGAGCAGATGGGCTTTTTCCGCCCCATGCTCAGTGACAAGACACTGTCCATGTGCCAGGGTGTCACACCCAACACCGCCGAGGGTAAGCCGATGATGTACGCCATCTGCTGGAATGAGGACGGGACACGTATGCTTCAAATCGGCATAGAGCCGACGCGGCTTACTGACGAGCTTAAAACGCTCAGCATCAGCGAGACCATGCAGATACTGCCGACCTACAACGGAGTTACGATGCTCATGGCGGACAATGCTTCCGGCAAAATCATAGGCGCGACCGACGCGGCGGTTGTCGGCATGACGCTTGACAAGATTGGCATAGACCGCTCCTCCGGCACTGCTGACGGGGTGCTGCTCTCAGGCAGGGTAAACGGGGAGCCCTCATATTACGCGCTTCGTGACTGCGGCGAGCACATTGCGGCCGTGGTGCAGGATCTGGACGTTGTCAACAGGAACATCCCTCTCATTCTGGGGCTTGTCACACTCTATCTTTTCATCGCCATCACCGTGTCCGTGTTCATTATACGCAGGGTTTACGCCTATGCCGATAAGGAGACAAAAAACGCAAATACCGACTTTATGACGGGCTTTTTGAATCGCCGCGCCTATGAAAGCCACATGCGGTTTTACAGCAGTTCACCCCTGAGCGAGGACTTTGTTTATATATCCATGGACATCAACGGCCTGAAGTACGTAAATGATACATACGGGCATGATGCCGGGGACAAGTACATCAAGGCCATGGCCGAGTGTGCGAAAGCCTGCTTCGGCGACAGAGGCGAGCTTTTCCGCATAGGCGGAGATGAGTTTGTGGCGCTGCTCTTCGCCGACGAGCCGCAGCTTGAGCGCATGCTGAACAAGCTTACGCAAATGATAGCCAAAGCGCGGGAGAATGGTGTGCAGAACCTCTCCGCGTCCTGCGCCTATGTCCGCGTCGCGGAGTTCCCGGACAAGCCGCTGACGGAGCTTGCCAAAATCGCGGACCAGCGGATGTACGACGCGAAGCGCGAGTTCTATAAGGACTCCAGCGTTGACCGCCGCCATAACGAGTCACGCTGAGAGCGGCATTGAGTGCGGCATACTCAGAAGCGGCGCCTGCAGCGCGGGCGGGAATATAAGATAAAAAAATTGGAGCTTCTCAGTCAGAGAAGCTCCTTAACATGTTTAAATGACTTCCTCAGCGCCCTTTGGCTGTCAAGATTGGCTGGAGCTGCCAGCCGCGCAGGGCGGCTTCGGCAGTCTCGCCGATGAGGGAGAAATCCGCTTGCAGCGAGCGCGGCTTTTTCGCCGCGTTGTCCTGCCCGAAGGGTACAAAGTACACGTTTTTGCGGTTTAGAAGCCGCGCTATGTTCTCCGCCGAGCCGGACAGCCCGTCGTTCGTCGAAAACGCGATGACGAGCGGCTTTCCGTTTCGCAGATGCGCCTTTGCCGCCATGGTGACGGCGCTGTCCGTGATGCCGTGGGCGAGCTTTGCAAGGGTGTTGCCCGTACACGGCGCGATGACCAGCACATCCAGCGGACGGCTCGGCCCCAGTGGCTCCGCCTCGGCGATGGTGGTGACGACATTGCGCCCGGTTATGTCCATGAGTCTGCGTATGTTCATGCTCGCCGCGCCGAAACGGCTGTCGGTCTCGGCGGCGGTCTCGCTCATAATCGGCACCAAATCATAGCGCGCGGCAAGCTTCTCCGCCTCGGCAAAAACCGTGTCATAGGTGCAGTATGAGCCGCACATGGCAAAGCCCATTTTAAGCTTCTCGTTCATCCTATTCCTCCTGTTCGTCCATAATCTCATACACCGCGCGGCGTATGAGCTCGGCAGCGCTGTATGGAGCGCTTTTGCCGGGGAGCCCCGGCGCGGCCTCAGCGCGCAATCCTATGTTCTCCGCCAGGTTGCGGTCAAAACCGCCCGGCGGTGAGGCAAGCTCCAAAAAAAGCGCCGCATCCTGCGCGGTGCAGAGCATAGCCTCAGTTATCACGCGCGCGGGCACGGTGTTGACGATGAAGTCAAAGCGCTCCATCTCGCCCTCAAGCCCGGCGTAATCAAGCGAGGCAAGCCCAAACGAGCGCGCCTCCGCCCTGTCCGCCCGTGAGCGCGCCGCCACCGTCACACGCGCGCCGAGCGCGGCAAGCCTCAGCGCGAGCGCCCGGCCTATCCTGCCCCAGCCGCACACGAGCACCGCCGCGCCCATGAGCGCGCGCTCACTGCCCTCAATCAGCCGCGAGAGAGCGCACTCCGCCGTGAGCGCGGCGTTCTCCTGCACAAAGTCCGGCCTGAGCATGATGTCCTCAAGCCTCAGCTTCGCGCGCAGGGCAAGCTCACAGCTGTGGTCGGAAAACCTGCCGCCCGCTAAAATCTGCCCCGGCCACAGCGCGCCGATAAGCTCCTCCATCTTCAGCACGGTGCCGCTAAGCGGCGCGTTTAAAAGCCCGCCGCGTTCGGCGGGCAGGGGCAGGATGACGCAGTCCGCCCCATAGACACAGCCCTGAATACAGCCGGTCCTGATGACCTCCGGCGGCATTTCCGCCCGCTCAAGCGCATAGCAATACACCCTGTGCCCGTCGCGCGCTAACAGGCCGCAGAGAATCGCCGCGCGCCTGTCGCCGCCGACGACAGCAAATTTCATCGGCACCACCTCCTCGGCTCATTCTATTCCGGTAGACGCGGATTAGTTCATATGATATAATAGGGAAGCTCTGAATAAATCTCCGGGCACATCACGTCGGCATCTTTTCCGTCTGTTTTTGCCCCAAAATTTTGAAATACACAAAGTATTCCTGCAATTTTGTAGCTTCAACAGGCAAAAAATCTGCTCGCCGGTCTGACCCGTTGATTTAACCAGAGCTTCCCTAAAAAGCGCCGCACGAGCAA
This sequence comes from uncultured Eubacteriales bacterium, assembly GCA_958427375.1. Taxonomy (GTDB): domain Bacteria; phylum Bacillota; class Clostridia; order Oscillospirales; family Oscillospiraceae; genus Limivicinus. Next base: position 4,670 of record CAUABY010000041.1, on the reverse strand, counting down.
GGCGGCGCGTGAAATTTCAGCTTGAGGTGAAGAATATGGACGCAGTAGTTGCGGTGTTTTCCGACTGGGGCATCGGCGCGAACGGCACACAGCAGGTTGTGCTCAAGGCAGACCGCGCGCATTTCCGCGAACTGACGGAGGGCGCTGCGGTCATCGTCGGCCGCGCGACATTGGCGGATTTCCCCGGCGGCAGGCCGCTTAAAAACCGGCACAACATAGTCATCACGCGCCAGAATATAGACATTGAGGGCGCGGAGGTTGTACACAGCGCGGAGGAGGCCGCCAGGGCCGCCGAAAAGCACCCGCGCGCGGTCGTCATCGGCGGGGCGAGCGTATACCGCCAGCTTCTGCCCGTGACCGAGCGCGTTTTCGTCACGCGCATTGAGCTTGCGCCTGAATCCACCGCCTTTTTTGAAAATCTCGACGCGGCGGAGGACTGGGTCTGCACCGAGCGCGGCGAGCAGCTTGAGGAAAACGGCATCTCCTACCGCTTTCTCACCTATGAGCGCCGCCGCTCAGCAGGGAGATGAGCTGTCAGCCGCAAGGCTGGCTGAGAGAGAGCCATCTACACCGGCAGGATAATTTCTGCGCCTCTTGTTGTCCTATGTTTTCTCTCCCTCCGTCAAAAATTTTCAATCTTTGCCGCCTCTCTCATCAGATGGAGGCTTTAACGGAATGCCTGCCGGAATCTGCCGGTTTATTCAAACGCCCTCCCCGCCCCTCTGCCCACACATCAGCCCCTCACCCCCGCGGCACCAGCGCCGCGCCGGGGTAGTAGTGCGAGAGGATTTGCGCATAGTCACAGCCCTGCTGTGCCATGAGGTTTGCACCGTATTGGCTCATGCCCACGCCGTGGCCGTAACCGGTGACGGTGAAGAGGAAGCCGCCGGGCGTGTATTCGAGCGTAAAGGCCGTGGAGCGCAGTTTAAAGGCCGCGCGAAGCTCCGTGCCGCCAAACTCCGCCCCGCCCAATACCATGCTCTCTACCCGCCCGCTCTCGTCGCGGCGGCACTCGCCTATCCAGCCCTCCGCGCCGCCGCTGAAATCGGCCCCAGGCCGCAGGGCGAGGAGCGTATCGCGGAAGTCGAGCGCGGCAAGCTCCACAGAGCTTATGTAGCCGGGCACGGTGTCGGCGCTCTCCGGGCTTTCCACGCTTACAAGATAGGGGCACTCCCCGCCCCAGACCGCGCCGCTCGCCTCCGTATACCCGGCGGAGGACGAGTGGAACACCGCCAGCACCGGCGCGCCCTCATATTCAAGGTACTCCCCCGCCGTGGCCTCGACCGCGGCTCTTATTTTTTTATAATAACGCTCGTACTCCGCGCCCCAGCGCTCACGCATGGCGTCTCTGCCAAGGTATGCCTGACAGCAGGCACTGTCGGTGCAGACCTGCGCCGCGCCGTGCCTTGAAAGCGAGGCGCAGTACATAGCGTATGTGCGCGCCGCCACCGCCTGCGCTTTCAGCGCCTCCGGCTCGAACGCGGCGGGCATCTCCGCCGCGACGACCCCGGTCAGATAGTCCGCCGTGTCAAGCTCCGCGACCTCATCGCCGATAAGCACGGAAAGCCGCGCGGGACTTTCCGTGTACGAGCCCGGCGCGGGCGCTGCCGCGGATGCGGGAGCGACGGACGCGGTGGGCAGGGCTGCGGCCGCGCCTGAGGGCGGTGAAGCCGCCGTCGTGAGCGCGGGAAGCGAGAGCGGCGCCCTCTCATGCGCGCTCGGCACGGCGCGCAGAAAAAGCGGCAGGATAAACGCCGCCGCGAGGGAAACATAGCATACAGTGAGAATTTTCTTCATCGTACCTCTCAGCCCGAAGGCCTATCCGGGCTTGTTAACAGCCTTGTGCTTGACGTGTGCCGCGTTTGAGTATAAAATGATTAAACCATCTGATAAAATATATATGAAACGGAAGAGAAATTATGCCATTGCCTTATAATAATCATTACGATTCCTATAACGAAAGCCCGGAGGACGCGCAGGAGCGCTTCGAGCGCGAGATGCGCAAGAAAGCGCTGGAGATAGTCTGCTATGTCTGCGGCGCGGGGGCGTTCAGCCTTTTTCTGCGCTGGCTTCAGACCATGCTGGCCTTTGACGATAACGGCCTTGTGGACGGCAGTATTTTCAACGTGCTTGTCATCCTCGCGCTTTTCGTCTCAGCCTACATCTTTCTGCGCTTTGTGGACAGGTTCCGCAACGAGTACTACTATGTGCCGGATGATTTCTGCGACGCGTTTTATAACCCCGGCAGGCTCTACACGGCTGTGCGCTGGGTAATCGGCGGCCTTATGCTGCTCGGCGCGCTGGTGCTGCTCATCCAGAGCGAGACGGACAGAAACCGCGGCTTCTACATCATCCTTGTGCTGCTCGGCGCGCTGTCCGGGCTCAGCTATCCGCTGCTGCTCTCCGCGGCAAACCGCCCCCACGTCACGCGGCAAAACAGCATGTGCGCGCTTGCCGCGGCCCCCATCGTGCTCTTCTGCGTGTGGCTTGTCACCATCTATAAGGTCAACGCGATAAACAGCGTCAAATGGGCTTACGGGCCGGAGGTCGTGGCGGCTATCGTGTCGGCCATCACCTTTTTCCGCGTCGCGGGTTATCCCTTTGGTCAGCCAAACGCGTGGAGGACGCTGTTCTTCTGCATGCTCGGCGGCGCGCTGGATCTTGCCATGCTGGCGGACACGCGCTACATCGGCTTGCAGCTGATGTTCGTTGCCGCGGCGCTCATGCAGATTTTTTATGTGTGGCTGATGGTGTGCAACATGGGCCGCGGCGAAGCGCCTGAGCCGGAGCAGCCGAATGACGGCTTCGAGCGGCTGAGATAAGCCCCCGCGCACGATAAGCCCGCGCGGCAAAAAACACGATAACACACAAAACGGCGGACAAGGCTATCAGCTTTGTCCGCCGCTCAGCTTGTCAAAAAAGCCTGTTTCAGAGTTTTTTGATAAGCTTCATCCGCCGGGCATTTTGATGGTATCAAAATGCAGCTTTGCCCGAAAGGCCTTGGTTTTCAAGGCTTTTCGGCGGCGGTTTATTGTATTTGAGGAGAGCCTTTTCTCGCTGCGGCCCGGTCACGGCGCGGCTCTGATATGCCACCGGCATATCATTCACTCCCGCGCCGCCGCTTCGCTACCTCTCAGGCTCCCCTGCTGCTCTGTTTTCTTTGCATCGCAGCATAGTTCTTTGACAGTCTCCACGGCGCACACGGTCAGCTCCTCGCCGTCCACGGTGAATTTTACGTTCAGCCCGGCAAAGGCGAGGGCGTAAACGCGCACGGGGTCGTGCTGATACCTTGGGCGCGGGTCATTTGCAAGCACGCCCTTGAGCGCGGCGCGCTTATCCGCCGGGATGAGCGATTCAAGCTCCGGCGGGATGGTCACACGAAGCTGCCGCCCCGCGTCGGGCGCGAAGCCCGACAGCGCCTCCGGATGCGCGTCGGCATAGGGGGCATAGGGCTTCACGTCAAAAATCGGCGTACCGTCCATCAAGTCCGCGCCCGCGACGGTGAGCACCGGGCCAAGCTTCGCATCCCAGTCGAAGCTTACAAGGCGCACACAGCTCAGCCCCAGCGAGTTCGGCCGAAACGGGGAGCGCGTGGCAAATACGCCCATGCGCACATTCCCGCCCAGCCGCGGCGGGCGCACCGTGGGCGACCAGGGCGCATCGACATTCCGCGAAAACTGCCAGATGAGCCAGAGATGCGAGTAGCCCTCTATGCCGCGAAAAGCCTCCGCCGCGCGGTACTCCGGCTCAAAAACGATGCGCGCGGTCAGCTCCGGCACGATGCCCGCCTGCCGCGGCACGCCGAACTTCTCCGGGAAGTCGCTTTGGATATGGGCGATAGGGCGGATTATGAATTCTTCCGGCATGGTGATTTCTCCTTTAAGCCACGGACGCCTCGCCCGCGCGGATTCCGCGGGCGGATTTACAGGCTTTACGGGCGGCAGCGCGTGTACGCAGTCCGCCCCGCCCGCTCACGCGAGCAGACTGGCCGCGTTCATGGCCACGCCGTTTACGAGCATGTGCAGAAATATGCTGCCCCAGACGCTGTTCGTGCGCTCATAACAGTAGCAGAGCGCCCAAGCCGCCGGGAGATATTGCAGCAGATAAATGAGATATATAGGGTCTATCGCAATATAGCCCCAGATATGGTAAACGGCAAAGAGCAGCATGCTCACGACATAGGCGAGCACGCGGTTTCGCCGCCGGATAAGCCCGAAGAGCCCCGCGCGGAAGAGAAGCTCCTCCAGAATCGGCGCGAGGAAGGTTGCGGCCGCCGCCATGGGGCCAAAATCCTCAGTCGCATTGTCCGCAATCGCCTGATTATTGGGGTTTATGACGTCGGGGAAAATCAGCATGATGAGAGCGAACACAAAGTTAAAGCAGAGGATGAGCGCGTATGAGGCAAAAACAACAATCAAAACGCGCAATGGCCGCTCACAGATGATGTCAAAATCGCGCCGCAGAAGCCCCCAGCAGAAAATGAGCATATACGCCGCGCCCACGGCGTAATAAATTAAATTTATCATGGACTCGGTGACAGTATCACCCAAAACCCAGTTGAGCAGCAGGGGCAGCAGCATGATATGCAGCGGGAAGTACACTAACACCGCAGCCGCCTCGCGCTTCGTGAGGGCGCTTGTAAAGGGTCTGACGCTCTTCTCCATCAGCCG
>CAUABY010000040.1 GCA_958427375.1 uncultured Eubacteriales bacterium | reverse complement strand
TCTTGAGAAAAATTTGCTCTGTTAAAACTGCTTTGCACCCGTCGGTGAGATAATTGAGATAATTTTGATTGATTTTTTCTTTTTGAGGCGCAGTCGGGCTGACGCCCGCCAAGGCGAAAAGGGGAAAAAGCGGCTGAATTTGCCGCCGGGCGGCATGAGTTAGACTCCCGTCTGCTTATCCTATTTCGCCGCCGTCGTAAGGCTTGCCGTCGACAGAGATGGCATTGCGGGATATGACTATCTCGTGCCGCTCGCTCTGCCTGTCCGTCCAATAGGCGGTGACGTTTTGCAGCGCCTCCGGCAGACGCGGCTTTATAGTCAGCTTGCCGCCGGAGAGCTTAAGACCCAGCATCTCCTCATATACCGCGCGGAAGTACCACCCGGCAGAGCCGGTGTACCACGTCCAGCCGGCCTCGCCCTCGTGACCCTTTGCGGAATACACGTCGGCGGGGAGCACGAAGGGCTCGGCTTTGTAGGCGGCGGCATCGTGAGTTTCAGGCAGCAGCATGGAGAGAATATCCCAGCCGTGGTCGGCGCGGCCAAGGCGGAAGCAGGCCATGGCGAGCCACAGCGCTCCGTGCGTGTACTGCCCGCCGTTTTCGCGGAAGCCTTCGCCATAGCTGACGATATATCCCGGCCTTGGCTCGGCGGCGGTGTAGGGCGGGTCAAAGAGCTTGACAAGCTGGTTTTGTGTGTCTACAAGCCGGTGCAGTGCCGAATCCACAGCCACGCCCGGCCGGTTTGAGTCGAGAGCACAGCCGCTGAGCACCGCCCAGCTCTGCGCGATAGAGTCAAGCCTGTCCTCACCGCCGAGCGCGCGCCCGTCGCCGAAGTAGCCGCGCGCGTACCAGCGCCCCGCCCAAGCCGCGTCTGCCGATTTTGCCACGGCGTCGGCACGGTCGCGCAGGCGGGCCGCGCCGGGCTTTGAGAGCTTGTCCAAAAGCGCGGCAAAGCGGCTGGCGCAGTGGGCGAAAAACCAGCCCAGCCACACGCTTTCGCCGTCCACCTCGTCCAGCGCGTCATTCCAGTCGCCAGAGCCGATATACGGCAGACCATGTGTGCCGAAACCGCGGGAGATACAGCGGTTGAGCGCGGCGTGCGCGTGGTCAAGTACGCTCGCCGTGGCGGCGGAAATCTCAGGCACCTCATATCTGTCGCGCTCACTGTCCGCGAGCGGGGGAGAGGTGATATATGCGCACTCAAGCTCACAGAGGGCATAGTCCCCGGTCTTTTCCGTGTACTCGCACAGCGCCCACACGAGCCAGAGCAAATCGTCCGAACAGCGCGTGCGCACACCGCAGTCACCGTCGGCGCGGCGGTGCCACCAGTGCATCACGTCACCTTCAACGTACTGATGGCGGCAGCAGTCGAGTATGCGCTCGCGCGCGTGGTCGGGCGTGAGCAGAATGATGTTCACCGCGTCCTGAAGCTGGTCACGGAAGCCCAGCGCTCCGCCGCTTTGATAGAGGCTCGCGCGGGCGAGCAGACGGCAGGCGATGACCTGATAGCCGCACCAGCAGTTGATATAATTATCCAGCGGCGAGCACCCGCTCTTAATCCCACAGCGGTGCAGCGCCGCGCTCCAATCCCCGCGTACATCGTCGAGCGCGGCGAAGGCCGCAGCGGGCTCTGTAAGGCGCTGTAGCTCATCCAAATCCGCACACCCGCATGAGAGAACAACCACATCGTCTGCGATAATACCCATGTGCAGCGCGGGCGGGGAGTAGTTGCAGCCGAGCTCACAGGGGAGAGAGCACAGCGCTGAAAACTCAAGCTCCGGCATGCTGCCCTCCGGGTTTGCCGCGGTCAGCGCGCGCCCCGCTGTGCCGAGCTTTGCGGCTTTCGCGTCCTGCGCGCCCATGACCGGGCGCAGTGCCCAGTGCAGACGAAGCCCCGCCGCCCCTTCTATCGTAATTACGCGCGCGGCGGAATGGCGCGGCACAAAAGCCGTGGTTTTGACAGTTTTTGAGCCTATCTCCTTTTCCCAGCACACAAGTCCCGGCGCGAAGCTCACGCGGCAGGCGCGATTGTCACCCGCGGCAAAGAGGCTGATGTCCTCGCCGCCGGTCTCCGCCCAGAGCGCCTCATTGTAAGCACCGTTCAGAATGTCGAGCGGGGGCAGGTCGATGCGCCCCTCGCGCGCGTTCTCATGCCACATATACGCAATGCCGCGCTCGGTGGCGGCAAAGCCCATCAGCCCGGAGGAGACAATGTTCTGCCACGGCCTTGGCGGGAGGGCGGATTTGATAAAGAACACAAAGTTCTGCCCCAGCTGACCGTGCTCAGGTATCACGGGTGCGGCCGAGCGCGCGGTATTTCCGGGGAAATTCAGCGCGGGCGGGTACTTTTTCAGCGTGCCTACCGCGTATGCCGCGCGGCTTATCACGGCGGAGGCCGCCGATATCGGCGCAAAATGAACGCCGCCCGGCGCGCCGATGAGCGCCTCCAGACCATAGCGCGAGAGTGCCTCGCTGATTTTGCTGAAAACCGGCTGCTTGTATTCGCCCTGCTCATCGCTGAGATACACGAGGTCGGCGTTTATCCCACAGCTTTTCAGCAGACAAAAGCGCTTTAGAAGCGCCTCGCACTCAAGCGCCCGCCCGTCACAGCAGATTATCGGCAGGTCGCCGGATATGCCGTAAGGCCACAGCTCGCGCTTGGACGCGGCGTTTTGAACCCTGTCTGGCCAGAGCTGACCGACCAGGTCCATCGCGGCGCCCACTTCCTCGCCGCTCATGCGAAGATGCGCCGCGCTCGCGCCCACCATGTTGCCCCGGTCGTTGAGACCGGAGACAAGAATGCGCTGTGTACCCTCCGCGCAGTCAACGCGGTCACGGCTGAGGCAGAGGGCAAAGCGCAGGGTCTGTGCCTGCCCTGCGTGCAGTTCAACATCCACCTCGGCAGTAACGAAGGGCTTTGTCAGCCAGCCGAGCCGCTCCTCATTGTCCGCTGTGACCGCCATCGGCTCATTTGCGGCAAGGCAGAGCCAGAGCTCCCCGCAATTGCCGCGCCTGAGCCTGTGGAGCATAAGCCCGCCCGCCGTGGCCTCGGCGGATACGCCAAGCTCCCAGAACACGGGGTGATCCATGAAATCTGCGATTGGCGCGAGAATGGGCTTGAAGCGCAGAATGAGAGAAAGGCGCATGTCCCGCTCGGCGCAGAGCGTCACTGAGCGAAGCTCGCCGCAGTCGCCATAGGCGGTGGAGACGCTGCACCGGTGCTCAATGCCGCCGCAGCTGCCCGTCACGCTGCCGCTTTCTTCGTCCAGCTCCCAGAGTGCGGCACCGTAATCCGGCAGTATGCGCCGCTCCTTATCACCGATGCGGATAGATATATCCAGCCCGCCTGCGGTGCCTGCGCCGGGCGCGCAGTCATAGATTGTTACGCCGCCGCACTCCGCGCGCGCCTCGCCGCGGTTTGTGAGACTGAGATTGTACGCGCCGTTTGACAGCACACAGCACTGCCGCGCCGCGTCCTCCTCGCCGCCGCGAAGCTGCCAGCGCATAACGGCACTGCGCTCAAAGCGCTCCGGCACGTCGGAGCTGTCGCGGCGTATGATGACCCCGCCGTCGTCAATGCGCTCCTGAAGCAAAAGCGAGTGCGCGGCCATCTCCGGGGCGGACATGAAGCGCCGCTGTATCACGCCGCCGCCCGCGGCATTGGCCGCTGCCACAACGCTCATACCCTCGTGATGCGCCATGTAACAGCGCACCTGCTCCCCGCGTTCACTGCGGCAGCGGCCGGGCGTGAAGTCGAGCGCCTCGATGAACCCAAAGCGCCCCTCCGCGCCGTAATCTGAAAGCCGCCGCAGGTTTTGTATACTGCCCACGGGGTCAATGACGAGCGCTAAAAAGCTTGAGTACGGGGAGACGACCATATCCGCGTCCTGCCCGCGCTTGAGCGCGAGAGACGCACAGCCGTGCGCTTTGTAGCGGTAGTTAAGCGCGGAGTCGAGCGAGTAGAATGCGCTCTCGGAGATGCCCCAGGGTTTGCCTGCCCAGACGCGCCGCTTCTGCGCGTACAGGCAGAAGCGCGCGCTCTCGTACAAGAGGCTTGCGCGGTACACGGGCAGGAAAAGCTCAGGCATGAGGTATTCAAACATTGTGCCCGTCCAGCTTGCAAGGCCGCGGTAACCGTCCTTTTGGAGCTGAGCGCGGCTGAGCCTGCGCCAGTGGCGCACGGGCACATCACCCTTGGCTACGGCGATGTAGCTTGTCAGCATCGCCTCGCTCGCCATCAAATCATACCAGCCGCCCGCGCCGCGCTCCTTTGAGCTGTCATAGCAGATATGAAAAAGCCCGCGCACGCTGTCATAGAGCGGGGCAAAATCCATCTCCGCCATAATCGCGCCGATGCGCCCGGAAAGCTCGCTGTCGGTATAGTCCGCCATGGCCTGCCGCGCAACTAACAGCCCAGCGTACAGATTTCCGCTGTCGACCGTGGAGATATATGCCGGCAGCAGCGGCAAAAGCGTCGCGGTGTCATACCAGTTATAATAGTGCCCCAGATGGCGCGGCATCTTCTCAAGCGTGTCCACAATGCGCCCTACGCGCTCACGGCACTCGGCGCGGGAGATGAGCCCCATGTCGCAGGCGGCGGTGTGCGCGGCGAGCGCAAGACCGATATTTGTCGGCGATGTGCGCCGCGCCAGACCCACGGGCGGCTGCTCCTGAAAATTGTCCGGCGGCAGGAAGTTGTCCTCCGCTGAGTGAAAGGCTTCAAAGTACCCGTAACTGCGCTTCATCGCGTCGATGAGATAGCTGCGCTCGCGCTCGGAAAGCTCGCTGTCGCGGTGCACGGGCAGGGCGAGGGCAAAGGCCGCCGCCGGGGACAAAAGCCACATCAACCCCGTGGATTTGCCGATTACTGAGGGGCTTAATATGATGAGCGCCGCGCCGAGGACAATGGGAAAGTACATCGCGCGGACGTGCTCTAAAAGCCCGCTGCCGCCGCTGGCTTGTGCCGAGGTCTGCCATTGCAGCAGCTTTTTGTGGGACACGGCCATGCGCCAGAGCGCCGTTACAATGGCGCTGGCGGATACCCAAGCCTCATACGGCAGGAGCCAGAGCCTTATAAAGGTCTGCACAATAGCCCCGCCGACGCCGGATAGTATGCGCGTGTAGCGCCTGAGCCGGGGCGCGGAGCGCCGGCGCATGCTTCCCTCGGCAAGGGAGAGGAAAAGCCGGGATAAAAGCGCTGAAAGCGCCGCCCAGGCCGCCACGCGAAGCGTTCCATGCGGCGCGAAAAAGCCGATGGCAATGGCCGTGAGCGTGGCCGGTGCTATGAGACTGCGCCGCAGGCTGTCCACCAGCCGCCAGCGCTCAATATCACTCAGCCCCGGATGGAAGATGAAAGGCAGATTCTGCCAGTCGCCGCGTATCCAGCGGTGCAGGCGCTTATAGTAGGCGAGAGGCTTTGCTGGAAACGCGTCGGAAAACTCCGCGTCGCCCATGTAGCCGCCGCGAAGCACAGCGCCCTCAGGCGCGTCGTGGCTGAGTATGCGCCCTTCGGGAAAGCCGCCGGTACACTTCAGCAGCGCCGCCGCGTCGATTATGCCCTTGCCCGCAAAGCCGCCGGAGTCAAAAGCGTCCATGTACAGCTCGCCGCAGAGGCTGCCGTAGGGGTCACAGCCGCCGCCCCCGGCGAAGATGAGCGAGAAATCGGTGGCGGAGGCGCTTTTCAGCTCGGTGTCAATGCGCGGGTGGATTATCGCGTGCCCCGCCGTGACGAGCTTCAGCCGCTCGTCAATGACCGGGCGGTTCATCGGGTGCAGCATCGCGCCGATAAGCTCACCGGCGGAAGCGGGATATATGCGTGTGTCGCTGTCGAGCGTGATGATGTAGCGCACGCCTTTGAGAGCGTCCTTCTCGCCCACAACGCTCAGCTCGCTCTTCTCATCGCACAAAAGCCGCGCAAGCTCCATGATGGCGCCGCGCTTTCGCTCGTGCGCGCTGTAGCCCTCGCCGTCAAATCGGCGGGGACGGGTGAAGAGGTAAAAGCGCGCGCCGTATTTGCGGTTCAGCTCCGTGACCGCCTCGCGCAGGGGCTTTATCATGCCCTCGTCACGCTCTGTCGTCTCGCTTGAAGCGCCGGGCAGGTCGGCCAGAAGCCCGAATGAGAGGTTCACACCTTCGCTCTTGCAGGCAAAGTACAGTTCCTCAAGCCGCCGCGCGTCCGCTTCGCCGCCGAGCAGGGTGGAGATAACACAGATAGTCCGCCCGGCTTCCGGCACACCGTCCTTCGTGTCCATGCGGAAAAGCCGGCGCGGTGTGACAAGGTGCAAAAGCATAAAGTCTATGAGGCTCTTTACAAGCTCGGAAACGGGTAAAAACAGCAGCACCGCCGCCCATACGCTGTTCAGGCGAAAGCCCAAAAGCAGGGTTAAAAAGAGCGTCACGAGCACGAGCGCGCCGATATAAGCGCTGGCAAAGCGCAGCCTTTTCCCACCGCGCTCCTCGTTAAAGATGTAAAAGCCTATGTGCCTGTCATCCTCGACAGCCTTTTTTATAAGGCGGCGCGCGTATATATGCTCCTCCACGCCCTCGGCGCGCGCAAGCTTTTCCACGCGGCGCAGGTATTCCTGCCGCGTGCCGCTGTCCATGCGGGCGTAGTCCGCGCTGGGGTCGGCGCAGAGCACGGCGTTTGTCACGTCGGCTGAGGATATGAGCTTTTCAATGTCAAGCACGGCGAAGAGCCTCAGCGTGCCAAAAAGCGCCTCAAGCCGCGGCTCAAACTCGCACATCTCATAGGCATAGCGAAGCTCTCGGCAGACGTCCGCCACCGCCTCGATTACGGCGGCGCTCAAAAAGGCCGGAATCAGCGCAAGCTCCGCCCGGCGCAGTACGGTAACGGACTGGAAGCCATCCATGTAAAGCCTGAAGCGCTGTTCGGTAACCTCACCGTCGCCTGAGCGCAGCATTGAGCGGCACAGCGCCCCGGCCAGCGTCTCATCCTCGCCTCGCCGCAAGCGCCTCGCCGCGTTTATCGTGCCGAATACCGCGCGGTACTCGCGCTCTATCATGTAGTAGTTGTCGAGCAGCCACTCACAGGCGGCGGGCGGAGAGGGGAGACTGCCATAGCGGCGGGAAATCTCCTCGTGACAGCGCTTTACCTCGCGGTAGGCGCGCTGCAAGCGCCGCGCCTCGCCGCGCCCGGTGGTCTCGCCCTGCGGCGGCATCAGCCCCGCCTGCCCGGAAGCATAGTCATAGAGCTTATCCGCCTCAATGTAGCTTTGTGAATTTGTGTTGTCCATAGTCATTTTCCTTTATAAAATGCTCGTGTAATAAAATGCTCATATACGTCCATTTTTCCCTCGGCAGGTAATAATATGCAAGGACTTGAATTATGCTGTATCTGACAAGAAAAAATACTTGACAGCACCCGCGCGATGGTGTATACTCTGCAAAGTAAAATAACTTGACAGGAGGCCAAACCGTGGACGAGAGCAGATTGATGCGCAGCATGCTGCTGGACTTTTACGGTGAGCTTCTTACGAGCAAACAGCGTGAGTGCTATGACCTGCATTATAATGATGACTTGTCGCTGGCCGAGATTGCCGAGCAGCTTGGCGTCTCCCGGCAGGGCGTGTGGGATAATATCCGCCGTGCCGATGCCGCCTTGCGGGACATAGAGGAAAAGACGGGGCTTATCCGCCGCTTTTCCCACACTCAGCAGTCGCTTGAGCGGCTGCACGGGCAGATGCGGAGGCTTGCACAGCTCTGCACCGGTGAAGCGGGCGACATAGCCGCCGCCGCTGCCGCCGAGATTGAGAAGATGCGGCTTGAGGTATAAATATGGCGTTTGAAAGCCTGACTGAAAAACTGAATTCCGCCTTTAAAAAGCTTCGCGGCAAGGGCAGGCTCACAGCGGCGGACGTGAAAGAGGCTATGCGCGAGGTGCGCATGGCGCTCTTGGAAGCGGACGTCAGCTATAAGGCGGTCAAGGACTTTACAAAAACCGTGACCGAACGCGCCACCGGCGCGGATGTGCTGGAGGCGCTGTCCCCGGCGCAGATGGTCATTAAAATAGTCAATGAAGAGCTGACGAAGCTCATGGGCGGCGAGAACCAGAAGATAAATATTTCTTCCAAGTCCCCGTCAGTCGTGATGCTGGTTGGCCTTCAGGGCGCGGGCAAAACCACGAACGGTGCAAAGCTCGCCGCCTATATGCGTAAGCAGGGCAAGCGCCCCTTGCTCGCTGCCTGCGATATCTACCGCCCGGCGGCAATAAAGCAGCTTGAAACCGTCGGCGCACAGCTGGATATCCCCGTTTTCCAGATGGGGCAGACAAACCCTGTGGATATTGCCAGGGCCGCAGTGGAACACGCCAAAAAGCACGGCAACGACCTTGTCTTTTTGGACACCGCGGGCCGTCTGCATATCGACGAGCAGCTCATGCAGGAGCTTAAGGACATCCGCGACGCTGTAGAGCCCGCCGAGATACTGCTGGTGGTCGACGCGATGACCGGTCAGGACGCAGTCAACGCGGCCTCCGCCTTTGATGAGGCGCTGAATATAACCGGAGTAATGCTCACCAAGCTCGATGGTGACGCGCGCGGCGGCGCGGCGCTCTCCATCCGCGCGGCGACGGGCAAGCCCATAAAGTTCATTGGCACGGGCGAAAAGCTTGACATGATTGAGCCTTTCCACCCTGACCGCATGGCCTCACGTATCCTCGGCATGGGCGACATGCTCACGCTCATTGAAAAGGCCGAGCAGAGCTTTGACGAGAAGAAGGCGCTGGAGGCGGCGGAGCGTCTGCGCGCAAACCGCTTTACACTCTCTGACTACCTTGACCAGATGGAGCAGCTTGAGAACATGGGCGACCTCGGCGACATTGCGGGCATGCTCCCCGGAGTGGACGCAAAAGCCTTGCAGGGCGCAAAGCTTGACGACAAGGCCATGGCGCACCAGCGGGCGATAATCCTCTCAATGACCAAGGCTGAGCGCGATAACCCCGGAATCCTCAACTCATCGCGCAAAAAGCGCATCGCCGCGGGCTGCGGCCTGTCTGTGGTGGATGTTAACCGCCTTTTGAAGCAGTTTGACGCAATGCAGCAGATGGTCAAGCAGCTCACCGGCAAGAACGCCAAGAAGATGAAGAAGATGCAAAAGCGCATGGGTATGATGGGCGGAATGCCAGGCATGGGCGGCTTCCGCTTTTGAGCTGCGCCGATTAAATCCGTTTACAAGCGCGTAAGCGCTTTGTAATACAGCATCGCTTCAAGCGGTGCCCAATCAAACAAAAAACATGGAGGTGAATATAACATGGTTAAAATCAGACTGCGCAGAATGGGCGCAAAGAAGGCTCCTTTCTACCGTATAGTTGTTGCAGACTCCCGTAGTCCCCGCGACGGCCGTTTTATCGAGGAGATCGGTACCTATGACCCCTCTGCTGAGGCCAACAAGCTCACTGTCGATATGGAGCGTGCAAAGTACTGGATAGCAAACGGCGCACAGCCCACCGATACCGTTCGCGGCCTTCTGAAAAAGGTCGAAGCCTGATAAGGAGCATCAACCTGCATGAAAGAACTTTTGACCTATATTGTGCAGAGTCTTGTTGACAACCCTGAGCAAGTCTCTGTGACCGAGCGCAAGGCCGACGGCGAAACCGTATTTGAGGTTCGCGTCGCCGACGGTGACATGGGCAAGGTCATTGGCCGGCAGGGAAGAATCGTAAAGCAGATTCGTATACTTATGCGGGCCGTTGCCCAGAGAAAGGGCAAGAAGGTTTCAGTCGAGATTATGGACGACTGACAGTCGGCGAGGGAAGTCAGCGCCGCGGAATAGACCGGAGTGGTTTTCCACCCCGGTTTTGTTCTTTTAAATCGCCCGTGAATCCACATAGCTTATGCTTTGCAAAACTGGGAGGGCGTGTTATAATAATATAATACTGCGTGAAAGCGAGGAGCGGCATAAGAGCCGCGTTTGAGATATGGAAAAGAAACAGTTTGTCGAGGCGGGGCGCATAGTTAATACCCACGGCATAGCGGGCGAGGTCAAAATTGAGGTCTGGCTCGACTCGCCGCAGTTTATGAAAAGGTGCGGCGCGCTTGTTGTCAACGGGGGGAAGCTGAAAATTCTCTCCGCGCGTGAGCACAAGGGCTTTCTGCTCGCAAAGCTTGACGGGGTGGATGACGTGAGCGCCGCCATGGCGCTCAAGGGCTAGACCGTTTATATCGACCGAGACGACGCGCATCTGCCGCAAGGCGCGTACTTTTTGCAGGATATAATCGGCGCGGAGGTTGTGGACGAGCAGGGGAACAGTGTCGGCATGCTCGCCGAGATTATGGAGACCCCTGCCTCGCGCATATATGTTGTGCGCGGCGAGAGGGAGCATATGATACCCGCCGTGCCGGAGTTCATTCTCTCCACCGATGCGGAGACTGGCGTAATAAAAGTACATCTTATCGAGGGTATGTAAGTGAGAATTGATATAATGACCCTTTTCCCGGACACGGTCAACGCGGTGCTGCATGAGAGCATCATCGGCCGCGCGGCGAAGAAGGGGATAGTTGAAATAAACTGCGTGCAGATACGCGATTTTACGGAGAATAAGCAGTGTCAGGTGGACGACTACCCATACGGCGGCGGCTTTGGCTGTGTGATGATGGCACAGCCTTTGAAGTCCTGCCTTGACCACATCATGTGTACGGCCGGGGAGCGGCGCTCGCGCGTGATATACATGTCCCCTCAGGGCCAGCCCTATACGCAGGAGACGGCCAAGCGCTTAAAGCGCGACTATGACCATCTGGTGCTCGTCTGCGGGCACTATGAGGGCGTGGACGAGCGCTTTATCGAGCAGTGCGTGGACGAGGAGATTTCGCTCGGCGACTTTGTTCTGACCGGCGGCGAGATTGCGGCTATGGCCGTGGCGGACTCTGTGTGCCGCCTTGTGCCCGGCGTTCTGGCGGACGAGCAGTGCTTCACCGACGAGAGCCACTGGGACGGGCTGCTTGAGTACCCGCAGTATACCCGCCCGGAGGTCTGGGAGGGGCGCGCCGTGCCGGAGGTGCTAATAAACGGCGACCATGCGCGCGTTGAGAAATGGCGGCGCAAAAAGCAGCTTGAGCGCACACGGGACAAGCGCCCGGATATGTTTGCAAAGCTCTCCCTGCGGGATAAGCAGGACTTGGAGCTGCTGAAAGAGCTTGAGCGCGACGCAAAACGCAAAAAGCTGATTGAGCCGCTCGCGTTCCGCGCGGCGGAGGAGACGGATATCCCGGACATAATGCGCATCGTCAATGATGCGCGCCGCAGTCTCAAAAAGCACCGCGTCGACCAGTGGCAGGGCGAGTACCCCACCGAGGCGAGCTTCGTGGCGGATATCGAGCGCGGCGAGTGCCGCGTCGTCACCCATGGGGACGAGGTGGCGGCTTTCTTCACGCTCTCCACGCGCGAGGAGCCGGGCTATGCCGAGATAACGGACGGAAAGTGGAGCGCGGACATGCCCTACTGTGTGCTGCACCGCGCGGCTGTCGCGGCGGACTACCGCGGCACGGGCGTGTCGGGCTATATTATGAAGTGTGTTGAGCAGCTTGCACTGGGTTACGGACTGCGCTGTGTGCGCGTGGACACTCACCGCAAAAATAAGCCCATGCAGCAGCTCCTGCGCGAAAACGGCTACCGCTACCGGGGCAATATACAGGTAAATTCCGAGCCGGGACACGACAGCAATCGTCAGGCTTTTGAAAAAATATTAAAGACAAAAAAGTAAATCGGGAGGCAAATATGAAACCATCTGCAACAAGGTATCTCGTCGCCGCAATCATCTGGACGGTGATTGCCGTTATCGCCGCGGTCGTGCTCTTCTTTTTCAGTGACGCCACGGGCTTCGGCAAGGGCTGTGCCATCGTGCTCATTGTCATGTGCATTGCCGGTCAATGGCTGCGCTACAGAAAGATGAAGTGAGCATGGAGCTGACCAATATAAACGATATCCGCGCCCTTTTAGACCGCCACGGCTTTCGCTTCTCCAAGTCCATGGGGCAGAACTTTCTCATTGCCGACTGGGTGCCGCGCGACATTGCCGAGGGCGCCAAGCTCGGCGCGGATACCGGCGTGCTCGAAATCGGCCCTGGCAT
>CAUABY010000039.1 GCA_958427375.1 uncultured Eubacteriales bacterium | reverse complement strand
AAGCGGGGCGATTTTCGCCCCGCTTCTGATTATCTATAATGCAAAAAATCAATATACCGCTCTTTACAGCAGAGCCTTGACCTTGGCGGCAATCGCCTCGGCGGTGAGACCGTACTTCTCGAAGAGCACGTCAGGAGAGCCGGACTGGCCGAACTTGTCGTTCACGCCGATGCGGCCGAAGCGCGCCCCGGCATTGCCCGCCAGAACCTCCGCCACGGCAGAGCCGAGGCCGCCGGTGATGAAGTGCTCCTCCGCCGTGACAATGGCGCGAACCTTGGCATTGTAGCCGAGTACGCACTCCTCGTCAATCGGTTTTATGGTGTGGAAGTTTACAACAGCGGCGCTGATGCCCTCCTCAGCCAGCATATCAGCGGCCCTGAGCGCGCGCTGAACCATAAGCCCCGTGGCGAAGATGGCGGCGTCCGTGCCATCACGCAGGACGTTGGCCTTGCCGGGGATAAAGGGATCGTCCTCGGCGGTGACTATGTCGGTATTCGGGCGGGAAAGGCGCAGGTACACAGGACCGGCAATCTCAGCCGCTGCCTTGGTGGCCTTGACAGCCTCATTCGCGTCGCAGGGGCAGAACACCGTCATATTGGGCAGAGTGCGCATGAGCGAGATATCCTCCAGCGCCTGATGTGAGCCGCCGTCCTCGCCGACGCTGAGGCCGGAGTGGGAGAAGGCGAGCTTTACATTGGCGTTGGTGTAGGCCACGGTGTTTCTGATTTGCTCATATGCGCGGCCTGAGCCGAACATGGCGAAGGTGCTGACAAAGGGGATGTAGCCGGAGAACGCAAAACCCGCGGCGGCGCAGACCATGTCAGCCTCCGCGATGCCGAAGTTGAAAAAGCGCTCAGGGAATGCCTTGGCGAAAGTGGCGGTCTTAGTGGAGCCGGAGAGATCCGCGTCCATGGCGACAATTTTGTCATTGACCTTGCCCAGCTCGGCCAGAGTCTGGCCATATGCTTCTCTTGTAGATTTAGCCATCAGAGCGCCTCCAATTCCTTGATAGCGGCCTCATAGTCCGCGGTTTTTATAGCTGTGCCGTGCCAGCCGGCCTGATTTTCCATAAAGGACACGCCCTTGCCCTTAACCGTCTCAAGGCAGATGAACTTGGGCCTGCCGGGGGTGAATGGCGCCTTGAGCGCCTCGGTCACGGCGTCAATATCATGCCCGTCAACGGTGTAGGTGTCAAAGCCGAAAGCGGCGAACTTGCCTACAATGTCACCGAGGGAGAGCACGTCGTCATTCGCGCCGTCAATCTGCAGGCGGTTGTGGTCGAGCAGAACGGTGAAGTTATCGAGCTTGTAGTGCGCGGCGGCCATGCTGGCCTCCCACACAAGTCCCTCCTGGCACTCGCCGTCACCCACCATGGTGTACACCTTGCAGCTCTTGCCGCCGAGCTTTGCGGCCATAGCCATGCCCACGGCCACGGAGATACCCTGACCGAGGGAGCCGGTGTTGCTGTCGATGCCGGGGGTTTTGCGCATGTCGGGGTGGCCTTGCAGAATGCTGCCGTATTTGCGCAGTGTGGCAAGCTCTTTCTTGTCAAAATAGCCCTTGTCGGCCAGCACCGCGTACAGCGCCGGGCAGCAGTGCCCCTTGCTGAGCACGAACCTGTCCCTGTCCTCCCACTGCGGGTCGTCCGGGCGCACGTTCATAACATTGTAATAGAGAGCGATGAGAGCGTCAATACACGAGAGAGAGCCGCCCGGATGCCCGGACTGCGCCGCGTACAGCTCGTTGATAGTGTCAATTCTAAGCTGCTTTGCCTTTTCCTGAAGCGTCATTGCTATCCTCCTGTTTTTTTGAGAATACCGCATAAATCACGATATTATTTATATTTCAAAAATATTATACACTCTCCCACATGCGGGTTCAAGAATAAAAAAATTCATAGAGATACTTGCCAAAAAGGGCGCTTTGAGAGATAATCAAATTAGCAAAAATACAGAGGGTTTGATAACATGAACTACAAACTTTTGGCATTTGACCTTGACGGCACTTTTCTGGACAGCAAAAAGCGCATCCCGGCGGAGAATATAGCCGCGCTCCGTGCCGCGGCGGAAAATGGCGTACACATAGTCCCGGCGACGGGGCGCATATACGCGGGGCTGCCGCGGGAGCTGAGAGAGCTGCCCTTTATCCGCTATTTTATCTGCATAAACGGCGCGTATGTCTATGACGCGGCGCAGGACAGCTGCATTTACTCCGCCGACATCGCGCCCGAAGCCGCGATTGAGTTTTACGAATACGCCGACGGTCTTGACTGCCTCTACGACTGCTATCAGGACGGCTTCGGCTTTATGACGCGGCAGATGTACGACGCGGCGGACGAGTATGTAAAAGACCCCGGCATCCTGCGCCTTATAAAGACCATGCGCCGCACGGTGCCGGAGCTTAAAGCCTACCTGCGCGAGAAAAACTGCGCTGTGCAGAAGCTCCAGCTGCATTTTCGCGATACTGCCAGCCGCGATCTGGAATTAGCAAAACTTCCGTCACTTTTCCCGGAACTTTTGTTCTCCACATCCGTCCAATCTAATATTGAGGTCAACGCCGCCGATGCCGGAAAGGGCAGGGGGCTTGCGGAGCTCTGCGCGCATCTGGGGCTTGCCCCTGCTGACTGCGCCGCTATCGGTGATGGGACGAACGATATAGACATGCTCCGCGCGGCGGGTCTTGGTATTGCCATGGGCAACGCGGCACAGGCGGTAAAGGCGGCGGCAGAGCGCGTCACAGGCACAAACGACGAGTTCGGCTTTGCTACGGCGGTTGAAAACTTTATTTTGCAATAAATACATATCAGGGGGAAAAGCATGAAAATCAAGAACGCGAAACTATACTGGAACGGCAGCTTTGTAGACGGCGGCATGGAGTACGGCAGAACGATAACCGACTTCGGCTGTGATGAGGGCGTTGATCTTCAGGGAAACCTTGTCATCCCCGGCCTAATCGACGTACACACGCACGGCGCTGTCGGCGCGGATTGGAGCGACGGCGACGAGGCCGCCCTGCCCGCGCTCGCCGAGTATTACGCCGCGCACGGCGTGACAAGCTATGTCGCCACCACCATGACGCTCAAAGAGCCGGAGCTCATTAAGGCCGCCAAGAGCGTCGCCGCGCTCAAGCGCACAGAAAAGGGCGCGCGCTGTGCGGGCATTCACCTTGAAGGGCCGTTCATCTCCTATGAAAAGCGCGGCGCGCAGAACCCGGACAATCTCCACGCGCCGGATATTGATATGTTCAAGCGCATAAACGAGGCCTCAGGCAACCGTGTGCGCCTTATCACCGTCGCTCCGGAGGTTGACGGCGCGCTGGACTTCATCCGCGAGGCGTCCAAGGTATGTGTGGTCTCGCTTGGCCACAGCACCGCCGACTATGACACGGCCATGCGCGGCTTTGAGGCGGGCGCAACGCACGTCACGCATCTTTTCAACGGCATGGAGCCGCTGCACCACAGAAAGCCCGGCCTCGTCGGCGCGGCGCTCATGGCAAACGCTGATGTGGAGCTTATCTGTGACGGCAAGCATATACATCCCGCCGTCATCAACGCCGCCTACAGAATGTTCGGCGAGCGCCTTGTTGTCGTCAGTGATTCCCTGCGCTGTGCGGGGCTGCCGGACGGGGAGTATGAACTCGGCGGCCTGCCCATCGTGATGAAAGACGGCCTTGCCAGACTGCAAGACGGCACGATTGCCGGCTCCTCCACAAATCTCTTTGACGAGCTTAGAAATCTTGTCGCCTTCGGCATACCCATTGAGCACGCGGTGTTTATGATGACCGAGGGCGCGGCGCGTTCAATCGGCTGCTTTGACGCGATTGGCTCTCTCAATATCGGCAAGTTTGCGGACTTTTTGGTCGTGGACAGAAAGCTTGAGCTCAAGGCCGTTGTCATCGGCGGCGAGCTCGTCCACGGACAGTTGTAAAAATATTATGTAAATTTGCAAAAAACTGTTTCAAATTTGCAAACAATGTGATATCATGTGGTGTGTGTACATATATACACCCGAATTGCCCCTTGTATGGATACCGAAAGGAGAACATATAATGAAAAAATTTATTCCTGCGGCCGTAGTAGCGCTTACTCTCATAATGGTGCTCAGCTTTGCCGCCTGCGGCAATAGCGAGGCCAACGTTGTCGGCACGGGCAAGGTTGAAGAAATCCCCGGTGAGACCATCTCCGATGTCAGCAAGCTCAAGCCTGCGGCGAATATCAATCCCTCCCAGCTCAGCATCGGCGAGAGCATGAGCGAGGAGCACAGCGGCGACGCTTGGTTTGTTGACGGTGTGCGCGGCGAGAACTATTTCTACCTCACCCCGGCCGATAACAGCAGCATCGGCATCGCCTATGTCCGCGTTGAAAACGGCCAGACTGCCGATACCGTTGTCTGCGCCATGACCGAGGACAACCACCTTGTCGACGAGGAGGCCGCCGAGGGCGAGAGCCGCATAGACATTGTGTTTAACGACGAATTCACCGCCTATGACTACAAGACTTCCACTTGGTTTGTCCGCGGCAATCCCGACAATATCAAGCAGCTTTTTGTAGGCATGCAGCTTGTGTGCAGGGATAACCCCGAAAACACCCTCATCCTCCGCGGTGACGGCACCGGTACCGAGGTCTTTGACGGCGAGGAGGACGCTGTGACTTGGGCTCTCGACAGCGCAAGCACACTCAAGTACAATGACGGCGAGCATGATTACTCACTTGTCATAGTCACTGACGAGACCAACAGCTTCCTCAGCCTCAACGAGCAGAACTTCCGCATCTTCGAGCTTGAGGGCGCTCAGACCGAGGCCCCCGCGGAGGATTCCGCCGCGGCTCCCGCTGATGCTGCCGCCCAGCCCCAGAGCTGAGAATAAGCATATAAGGTAAAATGAATCATCCCCGGCTGCGCCGCAGCCGGGGATGATTTTTCATAAATATAGCCCTGCCGCCGGGCGCTGCCTTGCATTTTCCTTGGAATATGCGGGCGGCGCTTGTTTTGCCTGCGGCCGGGAATTATAATTTAAGCAGACGGGCGGCGTGGTTCGGCTCCCGTCTGCTTATGGCACTATACGCGCGAAAGGAGCGGCGGCATGAACAGAGTTTTGATTATAGACGACGACAGGGAGCTGTGCATCCTGATAAAAAAGAGCCTCATGCCTGAGAACATAGAGGCCGACTATTGCCCAGACGGGAGAGCGGGACTTGCAAGGCTTGAGGAGGCGGAGTATCAGCTTGTCATTTTGGATGTGATGATGCCCGGCATGGACGGCTTTGAAACCCTCGCCGAGATACGGGAAGCACACAGCCTGCCGATTTTGATGTTCACCTCGAAAAATGACAGCGCCTCCAAGGTGCGCGGTCTGCGCGCCGGGGCGGACGATTACCTGACCAAGCCCTTTGACATGGACGAGCTCATAGCCCGCGTCATCTCGCTCATCCGCAGGTATACGCGCTTCAACGGGCAGACTGAGCTGACAAGGCTTGAATTTGACGGGCTTACCATAGACCTTGACAGCCGCAGCATCACCACGGATAAGGGCTGCTTTGAGCTGCCGCCGAAAGAGTTTGACATACTGCTGCTGTGCGCGAAAAATCAGGGGAAGATTCTGACCAAACGGCGCATATACGAGGCTGTCTGGGGCGAAGAGTATTTCTATGACGACAGCAATATCATGGCTATAATCAGCCGCCTGCGCAAGAAGCTGGAGCCAAACCCGCAGAGCCCGCGCTATATCCAGACCATCAAGGGCATCGGCTACCGTTTTAATAAGGAGGTTTGAGGCGCGCATGGAGATTTTGGCATTTATATCGCTCGCGCTCGCGCTGCTCGCCGCGGCGCACACAGTCAGCACCATATGGCGGGTGAAAAGGCAGATAAGCGAGATGGCACAGGCGCTTGATGACGTGAAGTGCGGCAACGGCAACCGGCGCATCCTCTCCGCCGCGAACGAGCTTACCGCGCCGCTCGCCTATGCGATAAACGGCGTTGTGCTCTCGTATGAGGAGCAGCTTGCCGCCCTGCGCCGGACAGACGAGACAAACCGCCAGCTCATGACGAGCCTTTCGCACGATGTGCGCACACCGCTCACCACGCTCATCGGCTACCTCGACGCGGCGCACAAGGGCATAGTCACCGGGCGCGAGCGCGATGATTACATTGAGACCGCCCGGCGCAAGGCGCACGATTTGAAAGAGTACATTGACCTCCTGTTTGACTGGTTCAAACTCAATTCTGACGAATTCGCGCTGAGCATAACGCCGCTTGAGGCCGGGGAGCTGACGCGGGACATACTCATAGACTGGATACCGGTGCTTGAGGACAAGGGAATCGACTACAGCGTCAATATCCCGGACGCGCCCATTCGCGCCGCGCTGGACGCGGACGCCTACTCCCGCATTATAAACAACATCCTGCAAAATGCGGCGGCGCACAGCCACGCGGACGAGCTGACAATCAGCCTCTCCAAGCAGGCTGGGCAGATGCGGCTTGTCATAGCTGACAACGGCGTGGGCATAGATAAAGAGGACTTGAAGCACATCTTTGAGCGGCTCTATAAATGCGACAAGGGACGCGCCGAAAAGGGGAGCGGGCTTGGCCTTTCCATCGTGCGCCAGCTCGTCACCAGGCTCGGCGGCACTGTGTGCGCGGAGAGCGTATACGGCGAGGGCACGAGTTTTACAATTACTTTCCCATTATCTGAATAGTTTTTCCGGCATATTTCCGCTCATGCTTTGTCAACGGCCTTGGCAATACACAAAGTATAGCCTTCGACCATTTTCGCGCCTGAACGAAAATCTGCGCGGAAAAGAGATGGATGATGCAAAATATTTCCGCTCATGCACAGCCGCCCGGCAATTGCAAGCTTATTGCAAGACCGCGGCAAGCTTAATGCAAGCATGGGCTGTTACAATAGCCTTGTCAAACAAGGAGGCGTTGTGATGAATCACGATAAATTATTAAAATGGCGTGCCGCTCGTCGCAGAGCGGCAACCACGACACGTGCCAAAAATCTCCATTCCGCCGCAAATGGAGATTTTACTCAAACGGATGTTTCTGGATGTGCGGCAGGATGGAGATTAGCATGAATGACTACATTATCGAAACAAAAAATCTGACGAAGCAGTACGGCGCGCAGAAAAGCGTAAACGCGTTGAATATCCACGTGCGCAAGGGGCGCATATACGGGCTGCTCGGCAGAAACGGCGCGGGCAAAACGACTACAATGAAGATGCTGCTCAGCCTGACCCAGCCCAGCGCCGGGGATGTGCGGCTGTGGGGCGAGCCGCTGCACGGCAATGAGAAAAAGCTCCTGCCCCGCATAGGCAGCCTGATTGAAGCGCCAGGCTTTTACCCGAATCTGACCGCGACGGAGAATCTGCGCATCTTTGCCACACTGCGCGGCGTGCCCAGCCGCCACGCCATACAGGACGCCTTGGAGCTGGTCGGCCTGCCGTATAAGGACAAAAAGCAGTTTTCGCAATACTCGCTTGGCATGAAGCAGCGCCTTGCCATTGCCCTCGCCGTCATGCACGACCCGGAGCTTTTGATTCTGGACGAACCAATCAACGGTCTTGACCCCATCGGCATTGCGGAGGTGCGCGCCTTTATCCGCGAGCTCTCGGTCTCGCGCGGCAAAACCATCCTCATTTCCAGCCACATTCTCTCGGAGATTGCGCTCTTGGCGGACGATATCGGCATCATCGACCACGGAGTGCTCTTGGAGGAGGAGAGTCTTGCCGAGCTTGAGGCGAAGAGCAGCCGCCATATCCGCTTCACCGTGTCCGATACCGCGCAGGCGGCGCGAATCTTGGAGCGCGGCTTCAACGAGAGCCGCTTCAGCATACAGGACGACCGCAACCTGCGCCTATATAATCTCGACCTTTCGGTGGGCAGGATTGTGACGGCCTTTGTGGAAAACGGCCTTGAGGTGTCGGAAGCCCACACCTGCGAGGAGAGCCTTGAGGACTACTTCAAACGCGTGACAGGGGGCGAGGGCATTGCTTAAACTTGTCGCCTGTGAGTTCCGGAAAATGAAGCGCAAGCCGCTAATCTATCTCTCCCTGCTGCTGGCAGTGCTGATGCCGCTTGCCGACGCCGTGTTTTTCCCCACCGCGGGCACGGACGCGGACGCGCTGGGCAACCTCATGTCCAGCCTTTTTCAGCTCGGCGCGAACCTTTTGCTGATGCCGTACATCGTCATCATGGCCGCAAAGCTCCTCTTTGAAGAGCTGGACTATGACACGCTGAAAAATCTTTTGACCGTGCCTGTCAGCCGGGTAAAGCTGGTGCTCTCCAAAATGCTGGTGCTGCTTATCTTCGCCCTCGGCTTCATGGCGCTCGGCGGCCTTGCGGATTTGCTGCTTGTGCTCATCCAAGGCTGGCGGCCTGTGGGCTTCTGGCCGCTTTTCCTCGTCGGCCTTGCGGAGGGGGTCATCATGTGGGCGGGGGCGCTGCCCTGTGTGATGCTGCTCGTTTTCCTCAACAAAAATTACATCGTGTCGGTGGTTATTACATTTTTCTACACCATTGTCAACTATATCTTTTCCCTGAGTGACTTTTTCATCATGCAGCCCTTTGGCTTCAACGCCGGAACGCTGCTGCCCGGCCCGCTGGCCATGCGCTGGTTTTTCCAGTTTTTTGACCACAGCGGCGCGGGCGCGGAGATGGCGGCGCTTTTGCAGCGCATCAGCCCCTATTTTCTCAGCGCGGGACAGGTGCTCGCCGTCGTCGCGGGCGAATCCGCCGTGTTCCTCGCGCTCATAGTGCTGGTGTACCGACGGCAGGAAGTGTGAGGAGGGATAGCATGTTGAATTTACTTAAAGCGGAGTTTATGAAGCTGCGCCGCTGCCAGATACTGCTTGTGGGCTTTGTGGCGCTCGCGCTCTGCCCTGTGGCGCAGTACGGCAGTCAGCTCATTGTTGCGCCGGAGTATCGGAACCCGAACTATGGTTTTGCGCACCTTTTTGAGAATATCGTCTGGGGCAACAGTCAAATCTTCCTGCCCATCTCGCTGGTGATGATTGGCGGCTGGCTCATTGACCGAGAGCGTGCCGACGACACGCTGAAAAATATTATGACAGTGCCCGTGGCCATGCCGAAGCTTCTGGGCGCGAAGCTGCTGCTCATGGGGCTGATTGCGCTCGTTTTCGGGCTGTACAGTTCAGTTTGCGGCCTGATAACTGGCCTGGCCGCCGGCCTGCCCGGCCTGAGCGTGCCGCTTTTCCTCAAAAGCGCCGCGCAGATAACCGCGGCGGCGCTCACAATCTACATTGTCTGCATGCCGCTCATTTTGTTCTTCGGGCAGATGCGCAGGGCGTATCTGGGCGGCTCGATTTTGGCGTTTTTAGCGGGCTATAGCATATTGTTTTTAAAAAACGGTGTGCTCGCCAGCGTCTACCCGTTTTCGGCGGCGCTGGTTGTGGTGGGCTTTGATATGAGCGATTATGTGGGCAAAACCGCGGCGCGCAGTATGCTGCTCGCGCTCGGCGGCCTCGGCCTCATGCTCCTTTGCACCGCGCTGCTGCTCGCCCTATCCGGCAGAAGAAAGGAAATGAAAGCGCCCCGCCGCAAAACCGGCAAGGGCGCTGGACACAGAAAAAAACTTAATGGAGATTAATATGAAAAAAGGAATATTAATTATAATCACGGCCATTATCCTCGCGCTTGCCTGTGTCTGCGTGGCTTGCTCTGCGCCCACAGATTCCGGCGTATATTACTACACGCGGATAGACAACAGCAAGCTTGAAAAGAACGAAGCGCGCGGCGGAATAATTGATTTCAAAGGCGCACTGCCGTACTTATACTCCCTGCCCTCGTACAGCGAAGAGGGAGGGGAGCGGGAATGTGCTTTCGGCGCGGAGCGGGAGCTTAAAGAGGGCGCCTTTATCCGTCTGCGGCTCGCGCCGCTGCGCGGCGTTGTCAGCTGGGCGGAGATTACATTTGACGAGCTCCCGGAGACGGTGAAAGCAAAATATCCGGACTATTACTCCTCTACAACAGCGCCGGTGTAATCGGGTGCAAGCTCAACCGCCTGCCAGCCGGGCAAGGCGGTGATGAGGTCGGGCTCTATGCGCTCGGCAAAATCAGAAAGCGCGCTCACGCACAAAACTGTTGACCCCGCGCCGGATATGCACAGCGCGTCCGCGCCGCACTTGTAGGCAAGGCCGCGCGCAATGTCAAAGCCATCAATCAGCGGTATGCGGTAGGGCTCGTGCAGCCGGTCAGCCATAGCCGTGCGCAGAAGCTTCAAATCCCCGCTGCCGAGCGCGTTTAGTAAGAGTGCCGAGCGGGACACGTTGAAAATCGCGTCCGCGCGTGGAACCTCGTGCGGCAGCACCTTGCGCGCTTTCTCCGTGGACAGCTCAAAGGGCGGCACGAGCGCCGTGAAGTGCAGTTTGTCACTGAGCGGGAAGTGTACCGAGATAGGCCTCCCGGCCTCCGTGGCCGACACCGTAAGCCCGCCGAAGAGCGCGGGGGCGACGTTGTCCGGGTGCCCCTCAAGCGCGGTGGCAATGTCCAGCAGCTCCTCTCGGCTCATGCCAAGCCCGTGCAGGCCGTTTGCGGCCATCACTCCGGCCACGAGCAGTGCCGAGGACGAGCCAAGCCCGCGCGAGATGGGTATGTCCGAGGTCAGAAAGCGGATGTGCAGTGAATCATGCGCAAGGCCGAAGCGCCGCAGCACCGCGTCATACGCACGAAAGGCGAGGTTGTTTTCGTTGCAGTACTTCTTGTCACAGCCTGAGACATCAAGCCCCGTGCCGCCAACTTCAAATTCCAGCTCGTTGTAGAGCTGCCACGCGATGCCGAAGCAGTCAAAGCCCGGACCGAGATTTGCCGAGCTTGCCGGGACACGAATTTTCATATTTCAGCCCTCCCCAAGCGCATTTTTGACATACTCAAGTATGCCGTCTTTTTCTATAATGCAGTTGTGTGCTTCCGCCATGCCGGGCAGTGCGGCCAGATTTTTCGGAATGGCGCGCCCCGTCATGCGGGACAGCTCCTCCATCTGCGTAAACTCGTCCCCGCTCATGTTGCCGCCGATAGCCTCCAGCACCACCGTCGGGAACTTAAAAGGTGAGGCGGTGGAGAGCACCACACAGCGGTTGCCCGTGTATTCGTCGCTCTTTTTGTAGTCCTTGAACACCGAGTAGGCCACGGCGGTGTGCGGGTCCATGAGATAGTCGCAGGCGTAGTAGAGCTCCGCGATGGCCGCGCGCGTCGCGGCCTCATCGGCACTGCCGGCGGAGAATACCTCAAGTATTTTAGCCTGCGTGTAGGCGTCCACGCTGTATCTGCCATTGGTTTGCAGCTCCTCCATCCAGCGGCGAACGGCGGCGGTGTCCCGCCCGGAGGCGAAGTACAAAAGCCGCTCCAGATTGGAGGAGACGAGGATGTCCATCGACGGGGAGCTCGTGCGCACAAAGGGGCGGCGCGCGTCATATGTGCCGCTTTGTATAAAATCGCGCAGTACGCAGTTCTCGTTTGCCGCGCACACCAGCTGCCCAACGGGCAGACCCATGAGCCGCGCATAATAGCCCGCCAATATGTCGCCGAAGTTGCCGGTGGGCACGATGAAATCCACGCGCTCTCCGCGCTTGATGCTGCCGTCGGCAATGAGCTGGGCATAGGCGGAGAAATAGTAGATGACCTGCGGGGCGAGGCGGCCGATGTTGATAGAGTTTGCCGAGCTCAGAAGCCTGCCCATGGCCTTGGTGCCGAGGGCGGAGAACGCCGCCTTTACGCCGCGCTGGCAGTCATCAAAATTGCCGCGCACGGCGCACACGCGCACGTTTGCGCCCACCTGCGTTATCATCTGCGCGCGCTGCACGGGGGACACGCCGCCGTCCGGGTAGAATACGATTATCCCCGTGCCCGGTACATCGTGAAAGCCCTCCAGCGCGGCCTTGCCAGTGTCGCCAGAGGTCGCGGTGAGGATGACAACATCCTCGCTGATGCCAAGCTGCTCGCGCGCTTTCGTCACAAGCTGGGGCAGCATGGAGAGCGCAACGTCTTTAAATGCACTCGTCGGCCCGTGGAAAAGCTCCATAATATGTACCTCGCCGCAGTCGACGAGCGGGGCGAGGCGCTCATTGTCAAACTTCCCGGCGTATGCCTGCCGCACGAGCGCGCCCATGTCCTCAAAATC
>CAUABY010000038.1 GCA_958427375.1 uncultured Eubacteriales bacterium | reverse complement strand
TACACGGCGGCGGGGGATGACCCGTACAAGACCGCTGTGACCTTTGGCTATGTTAACGCGGCACTGTCCACGCTCGCGCCGATGTGTACCCAGCGCTTTGAAGTGAAAGACTGCGATGTGCGAACAGACATAGACTTTGGCATAGACAAGACGGTAATTGACTTCGGCACGGCCTTCAGTATTCGCATCGGCTCAATATTTGGCCTCGCTTTTGGTTTAGCTTTCAGCGCACTGGGTATTCTTATTAAGAACAAGTTCAGGCTCATGCGCGAAAAGCGGCTGGCCAAGAAAAACGGCGAACCGATTGAGGACACAGTCACAATAACAATAGAAAACACAAATAATGAAAACATACAGGATGAGGAAAGGATGGACTCTAATGGATAACAACCCTATCAGTGAACTTATGCAGACCACAATGCAGAATGTGAAAGACGTTCTCAAGGTCGACACCGTTGTCGGCGACCCCATAGTCACGCCCGACGGTATTACGCTTGTTCCCATCTCAAAAATCAGCCTCGGCTTCGGCGGCGGCGGAGTTGAGTTCAACAGCAAAAAGGCGGGCGAGAAACAGCCCTATGGCGGCGGCAATGCGACCGGCGTTAAGATTGAGCCCATCGGCTTCCTTATCATTAAGGACGGCACTGTCAGGATGATAAACGTTACACCTCCTGCCAGCAACACTGTTGACAGAATCATTGACATGGTTCCGCAGGTGATGGATCGCGTTGATAACTTCATCGATAAGCAGAAGAACAAGTAACAGGTAATAAAACTTCCGCAACTGTCAATAATAAGCACTACCCAGATATTTAAGGGTGGTGCTTATTATTAGGATGAAGAGAAAAATAATTTCCGCTGTGCTTGCGGCAATACTGCTTGTGTCGCTCTGCCCGGAGGCGGCCGCGGAGGGCGGCCCCGGCGTAAGCGCTAAAAGCGCGGTGCTCATGTGCGGAGGATACACAATGTACAATAAAAATGCGGATATGCGCCTGCCGATGGCCAGCACAACAAAGCTGATGACGGCCATTGTCGCGCTTGAACACTGCAATATAGACGAGCGCGTGAAGATAAAAGGGGAGTGCTGCAATGTTGAGGGATCTTCGATGTATCTCTCAGAGGGAGATGTATATACCGTCAAAGAGCTTGTGACGGGGCTTCTCCTCGTATCAGGCAATGACGCGGCGCTCGCGCTTGCAGACTATGTTGCGGGCGGAACGGCACAATTTGCGGTATTTATGAACCAAAAAGCCGCCGCGCTTGGCATGACAAATACGCATTTTACCAATCCCCACGGCCTGAGCGACGCCGGGCATTATTCCACGGCGCGCGACCTTGCCCAGCTTATGCTGTATTGTATGAATAACCCCGTTTTTGCCGAGATAACGGCGATGAAAAGCTGCAATATCAAGGGCTTGACGCTTGTAAATCACAACCGTCTTTTATCAAGCCTGCCGGGCTGCGTCGGCGGCAAGACCGGTTTTACCGAGGCCGCCGGGCGCTGTCTTGTCTCCTGCTGTGAGCAAAACGGCGCGCGCTTCGTCTGCGTCACACTCTGCGCGCCTGACGACTGGAACGACCATGCCGCGCTGTATAATTGGGCGTATTCCCGCTGCTCAATGCGCAGTATAACGGAAGAACTGCGGTTCAGTGTGCCGGTAATTACGGGAGAAAACCGCTGGGCGTATCTCGTGCCGGAAAGTGAAATTGAGCTTTTCCTGCCCTCAGAGGTGGAGCTCACATTAAGCGCTGAGCTGCCGTGGTTTGTCTTTGCACCGGTGGAAAAGGGCAGAAAGGGCGGAAATGTCGCGGTATCTGTTGACGGAAAGTGCGTGGCGGAGTATTATCTCGTATATGCGGACGCAATTTCGATGAAAAGTAAAAAATAGCGGAGTATTTTATGGCAGAACGCTTGCAGAAAATAATATCCGCCGCCGGGCTTATGTCACGCCGCGCGGCGGAGGAGTATATAGAGGCGGGCCGCGTCAAGCTGAACGGCGTGATCGCAAAGCTTGGCGACAGGGCGGAGGAGACGGATGTCATCACGGTTGACGAGAAGCCGCTTCCCCGCATTGAGGGCAGGACCTACATAATGCTGAATAAGCCCCGCGGCTACGTCACTTCAATGAGCGACGAAAAGGGGCGCAGAAACGTTACAGAGCTGATAAAAGGGCAGGGACGCGTTTACCCGGTCGGGCGGCTTGATATGTATTCTGAGGGGCTGCTCATAATGACAAACGACGGGGATTTTGCCAACACGCTCATGCACCCGTCGCATGAATTCAGAAAAACATACCGCACGTGGGTGCGGGGTGAAGATATAGGCCTTGCGGTAGAGCACCTGCGGGGCGAATTGGACATTGGTGATTACATTGTTCAGGCGGACAATGTAGATATAGAAAGCCTGATACCCGGCGGGGCGGTGCTTCTTATAACAATCAGCGAGGGGCGAAACCGTCAGGTGCGGAAGATGTGCGCGTGCGTGGGCTTGAAGATAACACGCCTTATGCGCGTCAGCGAGGGCCCGCTTGAGCTGGGCACGCTCCCCATCGGAAAATGGCGGCACTTAACTGAGAGCGAAATAAGGGCTGTCATGGCAAAATAATTACGCAAAGCAAACGGAGTAAATTTATGGATATAAAGAAAACAGAGCTCGTCGTCATAGGCGGCGGCGCGGCGGGGATGATGTGTGCTTACACGGCGGCAAGCAGGGGAGTGAAAACCATTCTGCTTGAGCCGAACCGCCAACTCGGCCGCAAAGTGCGCATCACAGGAAAAGGGCGCTGCAACCTTACAAATAACTGCGATATTAAAGAGTTTATGCGCAATATTCCGGGTGATGGCCGATTCCTCTACAGCGCGCTGAACCGCCTCTCACCGACTGACACGATGAGCTTTTTTGAGGCACACGGCCTGCCTGTAAAGACCGAGCGCGGAAGCCGCGTTTTCCCGGTGTCTGATAATGCAAACGATGTTGCCGGAACTATGGCCACGCTCTGCGAGCACGCGGGCGTTAAGGTAGTACATACCAAGGCCAAACGTATTGTGACCGAGAATGGCGCTGTTGCCGGCGTTGACACGGCTGAGGGCTTGATAAAGTGCCGTGCCGCCGCTGTGTGTACGGGCGGACTTTCGTATCCGCTCACCGGCTCTGTGGGAGACGGTTATGATTTCGCGCGCAAACTCGGACACACGGTAACGAAGCTTCGCCCCTCGCTTGTGCCGCTGGAAAGCCCTGATGAATACTGCGCCGAGATGCAGGGCTTTTCACTGAAAAACGTGGCGCTCTCGGTGTTTGAGGACAATAAGCTGATTTTCAAAGAGCAGGGCGAAATGCTCTTCACGCACTTTGGCGTCTCCGGGCCGCTGGTATTGTCGGCAAGCGCGCACATGCGCCGCTTTGGTGAGTGCGAATATCGGCTGGAAATTGATTTGAAGCCGGCGCTTGACGAGAAGAAGCTCGACCAGCGCATACTGCGTGACTTTGACAAGTATTCAAATAAAGAGTTCAAAAACGCCCTCAGCGACCTCGCGGGCTACACGATGATTCCGGTGCTTGTGCGCTTATCCGGCATACCGGAGAATGAGAAGGTCAATGTAATCACGCGCGAGCAGCGCATGCGGCTTCTGCACCTATTTAAGGCTTTCCCGGTTTCAATTTCTGGCACGCGCCCTGTTGATGAGGCCGTTGTCACCTCTGGCGGCGTATGCACCAAGGAAATTAATCCGCGGACAATGGAGTCAAAGCTTGTCAGCGGGCTGTATTTTGCCGGCGAGGTGCTGAATGTGGACGGTTATACTGGCGGCTTTAACTTACAGATTGCATGGTCGACCGGCTATGTAGCCGGAAGCTCGATATAAACATGTGAGGTTGGTAAAATGAAAGGACATTATGCAATAGCTATTGACGGACCCAGCGGCGCGGGCAAGAGCAGCCTTGCGCGGGCGGCAGCCAGGAGCTTTGGCTTTATTTATGTTGATACCGGCGCAATATACCGCACTGTGGGTCTGGCGGCGCATAGGCGCGGACTTGATACGCACTCTGAGGCGGAGTTGTCCGCAATCCTGCCTGAGCTTGAGATAAGCATGCGATATAATGACGCGGGCGAGCAGCGCATGTTTTTGAATGGCGAGGATGTTTCCGGGGAAATAAGACTGCCGGAGATATCTCTCCGCGCCTCCGACATATCCGCGCACCCGGCTGTGCGCGCGTATCTTCTTGAGATGCAAAGGCATATGGCGAGGGAGAACAGCGTGATAATGGACGGGCGCGATATAGGAACTGTTGTTTTGCCGCAGGCGGAGCTTAAAATATTCCTCACCGCAAGTGCCGAGGCGCGCGCCCTGCGTCGTCAGCGCGAGCTAAAGCAGAAAGGAATCCAGGAGAGCTTTGAAGAGGTTCTGCGTGATATTCAATACCGCGATGAGCAGGATACCAGCCGCGCCGCCGCACCGCTTAAAAAGGCGGAGGACGCTGTCTTAGTGGACACGAGCGATATTGACTTTGACGAAAGCCTTGCCCTGCTTGAGAGCATCATTGAGCAAAAACTTGGCATA
This sequence comes from uncultured Eubacteriales bacterium, assembly GCA_958427375.1. Classification (GTDB taxonomy): domain Bacteria; phylum Bacillota; class Clostridia; order Oscillospirales; family Oscillospiraceae; genus Limivicinus. The sequence continues at coordinate 7,682 of CAUABY010000038.1, read as the reverse complement.
AAGAAGGTTAAAAAATGAAAGAAATAATTTTGGCGGAGAGCGCGGGATTTTGCTTTGGCGTGCGCCGTTCGGTGGAGATGGCGGAGAAGCTCATTGCGGAGCAGGGTGAGTGCTGCTGCTTGGGCGAGCTTATACATAATGAGGACGTTGTAAACGAGCTCAAGGCCAAAGGACTGCGTGTTATTGACACACCTGCTGAGGCCAAATGCGGTGAACATGTCATTATCCGCGCGCACGGTGTGGCAAAGAGCGTGTATGACGAGCTTGAGCGGCGCGGCACTGTGGTGACTGATGCGAGCTGCCCCAAGGTGAAGGCTATACATACAATTGTCAGCCGCGCAGCTGAGGAGGGCCGCTTTGTCATAATCATCGGCATGCGTGAACACCCGGAGGTTGAGGCGATATGCGGCTGGTGCGGCGAGCATGAGGTCTTTGAAAACCCGACGGAGCTTGAACGCTGGCTCGACAACAATGTGTCAATCTGGACAAAACCGATAACTGTAGTAGTTCAAACAACGCAGACGCGCAGTAAATTTAACGAATGTTGCGATGTAATAAAAAAAAGATGTACAAATGCAAAAATATCTGATACAATATGTCTTGCTACATTCACGCGACAGGAAGAGGCTGCAAAGCTTGCCTCCAAATGTGATGCGATGGTCGTTATCGGCGGAAAGCACAGCGCAAACAGCGTACACCTTGCTCAGATATGTGCGGAGCAATGCGCCAATGTCCAGTTTATCGAGCGGTTCGGTGAGCTTGATATGGACAGGCTCAAAACCTGTGACACGGTCGGCCTTACAGCAGGGGCATCCACGCCTGCGTGGATAATTAAGGAGGTAAGAAACAAAATGTCTGACGAAATCAAAGTCGAAGAAACTAAGCTTGAGGGTGAAAAATCCTTTGATGAAATGCTGGAGGAAACTCTCAAAACTATATATAATGGAGATAAGGTAACTGGTACTGTAGTTGCGATTACCAATACTGAGATCAGTGTTGATCTTGGTACCAAGTATTCCGGCTTCATTCCCACTTCCGAGTTCACCGATGACGGCGTCAAGGTTGAGGACGTTGTCAAGCTTGGTGACACCATTGAAGCCGTTGTCGTGAGAGTTAACGATGTTGAGGGTACAGCACAGCTTTCCAAGAAGCGCCTTGATGCCGCAAAGAGCTGGAACGATGTTGAGACCGCCGCAGAGGACGGCACTGTCCTTGAAGGCGTTGTCACTGAGGAGAACAAAGGCGGCGTTGTCGTCAATGTCAAAGGTGTGCGCGTGTTTGTCCCCGCATCCCAGACCGACCTGCCCCGTGAGGCTGACCTTGCACAGCTCATTAAAAAGACTGTCCGCCTGAAGATAACCGAGGTCAACAAGGCACGCAAGCGTGTTGTCGGCTCCATCCGCCGTGTTGCTCAGGCTGAGCGCCGCGAGCGCACTGAAGCCATCTGGAATGAGATTGAGATTGGCAAGAAGTACCACGGCGTTGTCAAATCCCTCACCAGCTATGGCGCGTTTGTCGATATCGGTGGTATTGACGGTATGGTTCACGTCTCCGAGCTGAGCTGGGGCCGTATCCATCAGCCCTCTGAGGTTGTCTCCGTTGGTGATGAGGTTGATGTCTACGTCATCAACTTTGACAAAGAAAAGCGCAAAATCTCCCTCGGCTACAAGGATCCCGAAGCCAATCCCTGGGCTGTGTTCACCGGCAAGTACTCTGTCGGCGATGCCGCTGAGGTTAAGATTGTCAAGCTCATGCCCTTTGGCGCATTCGCAGAGGTTGTTGAGGGTGTTGACGGCCTGATTCATATTTCCCAGATTGCAAACCGCCGTATCGGTAAGCCTGAGGACGTTTTGTCTGTCGGCGATGTTGTCGAGGCAAAGATTACCGCTATCGACGAGGAGAAGCACAAGATCTCCCTCTCTATCCGTGCCCTTTCCGAGCCCGCACCCGCCGCTCCCAAGGCGGAGGAAGTTGAGTATGATAACGAGCCCGCCGGCGACGCTCTCGTGTATGAGGTTTCCGAGTCCGGCGAGGCCACCGGCTTTGCCCCTGAGGAAGAGCCCTCTGACGCTGAGTAATTCAAGTCATAAGATAATATTCACCGCCGCTCAAATACTGAGCGGCGGTGTTTTCTGAAAAGTAAGTATTTATCTGATAATTATTATCGTAGTTATACTTGATTTTAAATTACCTCGTTTTACGGAGAAAGGACAAGCACATCGTTATAAAGAGTGGATATGCTCAAATAATAACAAAAAGGAAGTGAAAATATTTTGAGCATCAAAAGTGAACTAACTGTAAACGGAGCAATTACTGAAGTAGAGAGCAATAGTTTTTTCATAATAAAAGCTATTGCAATAATGAGTGTTATCACTGCACACATATTTGTGCCGATAAACGATGAGGGAATCTTTATAAAAGCTGTTAAACAGTGTTCTCCCGTTTGTAGTATGTACTTACATTTTTATAATAGATTGTGATATAATTAAAAAAATTGAAATTTATACATATTTTCATATATTTTCACTACAGTATGAGTTAATATTTTTGGTTATTATGTTATATTTGGACCGATATTTATTGAACTTAGGATGGTTAAGCCGCTTTTTGACTTTTTGCGGAAAGAACACATTATTTATTTATCTTGTTCATATGCCGATAGTTCAAGCCATTGTATACCGACTTCCTGATTGTATTGCAAAATACATTTTCAGTCCATTCTTTTCTTTAGCCATAATGGTTTCTATAATATTTGGAATAAAAAAGGTTGCTGAAAAAATGCCGCCGTGTGATAAACTATTAAAATATTTTGCAATTAAATAAAAATTACACAGAAAATAGCTATAAAAACCTGACAAAAAATTTTTGTCAGGTTTTTATACAAGGTGAAATTAATAAAAATTTAATCTAACCAGCGCATAGTCAGCCCATGGCTTTAACTGAGTATATCTTTGGAAGCTTCTCGTTTATCCAGTCAAGTATATCAACCTTGACCTCTTCGCGGTTTATCTCATTGAGCATTTCATGGCGGCCGCCGGGATAGAGGTGGATTTTCACGTCATGCAGCCCGGCCTTGCAGAAAGCCTTGTACGCGCGCTCAACACCCTTGCCGTAATCACCGACGGGGTCATCACTGCCGGACATGAAATAGACGGGCTTAGTCTTATCAAGCTTGCTGATATTTTTCTGGTTTGTGACATAGTTAATGCCACCGAGCATATCGCGGTAGAGGCTGTTCTTTGCGGCAAAACCGCAGAGAGGGTCAAGTATATACTTGTCCACAGTCTCAGTGTCACGGCTGAGCCAGTCAAAATTACTGCGCGGGTTTTCAACCCTGCTGAGATAGCTTCCAAATGCAATATCGTTCAGCTTCTGCCCGTCGCCGTGCGGACCGTGGGCTTGAACATCGGCCTCAGCAAGCAGGAAACCGCCAACGACAATCGCCTTGTTCTGGTGTCCCGTGCCGCTGAGAATCGCGGCGTCGTACTTCTCAGGATAGCGTATCATAAGTGTGCGCGTAATGAAGCTTCCCATGCTGTGCCCGAAGAAAATATAAGTCAGGCCGGGGTACTCTTTCGCCATCGTGTCGTGCAGGATGCACTCATCCATAACGACATACTCCCAGCCGCTGCTCTCCGCGAAAAATCCCTTTTCCTCAGCAGACGCAATGGATTTGCCGTGACCAAGATGGTCATCACCAACGGCGACAATACCGTTTTCGGCGAGGAAGTTCATAAAATCATCATAGCGCTCAATGTATTCGGCGATGCCGTGAACAATCTGCACAACTGCGCGCGGCTCGCCGTCCGGCACGCACTTTCTAACATGGATGGTGTTTTTAGCCGTGCTTGACCTGAAAGTGAAATCTGAAAAAACAGGCATAATATTCCTCCTTAATTCATATAGACTTATAAAGTATTTTATGCTTTTGATTTGATTTTACACTGAGTGGAATGCCAAGTCAATACAGATAAGGGCAGTATTGTCATAAAACCGATATAAGACCTAACTGAAATAAGGCTGGCAGAGCAGATGCTTTGCCAGCCTTATACTTGATTTGCTTATTCCGGAATGTGAATTTCCTTTATGGTAAATTCCTCACCGGAGAGCACGGTTTTGTTGAAACTGCCGCAATTGGGACAATAGCCTTCGTATTTGATAACGTTGAAAATTTCATCGCAGTCATCACACTCGGCAAGACCCGGAATAGGCTCCAAAATAATTTCCGCGTCATCCAGCTCAGGGTAGTCTTTCTTGACAATTGGGAAAAGCTGATTGACGTATTCCGGAATTACCAGTGACAGTTCACCGACTTCGCAGACTATCTCCTTGATGTTCTGGACATTATTTTCGTGTGCGTAGTCAACAACGGTTTTGCACATGCTCTTTACTATGCCAATTTCATGCATACTGTATCACCGGCTTACTTTTTGATGACTTTCTTTGCAAGACGGCCTACAGCATGAGGCGCATTGCCCACAAGCGTCATCAGCGTGCGGTAGTAGCCGTGAGTAGTGTTATCAAGCGTCTTTTCAAGGTGAATTGCGTCGAACTTGCACTTGGTAGTGCAGATACCACAGCCAACGCATAGATCTTCGTCCACAACAACACAGCCACAGCCGAGGCAGCGGTCGGCTTCTTTCTTTATCTGCTCTTCCGTAAGAGTGCCGCGCAGATCCTTGAAGGTCTTTTTAGCCTCTTCAGCGGAGCAGGACGCGGGTCTCTGGCGAGCCGCGGTGTCAAAGCTGCCGACGGAGACAGAAACAGTCTTGACGTCAAGCGGCTTATAGTCGCGTCTGTCACGGCCAAGATCCTGCGTCTGACCGGCGTGTACATAGCGGTGGATAGAGATAGAGCCCTCCTTACCGGCCGCGATAGCGTCAATGGCAAACTTGGGACCTGTTACAACGTCGCCGCCCGCAAACACGTCAGGCTCGCTCGTCGCATAGCTGAGAGAATCAACAACGACAGTACCGTTCTTATTGGTCTTGAAGTCTGCAATACCGCCGAGATTGATTTTCTGGCCGATTGCGGAAATAACGCACGATACATCCATGTCATCAAACCTGCCGGTGCCGACGGGCTTTCTGCGGCCTTTTTCGTCAGCTTCGCCGAGCTCCATAATCTCAAGCTTGATAGACTGAACCTTGCCGTCGCCGCTGATTTCGGCGGGAGCGGCGAGGAAGCGGAACTTCACGCCTTCGCTCTCGGCTTCAGCAACTTCTTCCACATCGGCGGGCATCTCACTGCGGTCACGGCGGTAGATAACAGTAACTTCATCAGCACCGAGACGAACTGCGGTGCGCGCAACGTCTATTGCGACATTGCCGCCGCCGATAACGGCGACCTGCTTGCCGATTTTGGGCTTCTTGCCGAGGTTGACATCGCGCAGGAAGTCAATACCGGTCAAAACACCCTTGAGGTCGTCACCTGGACAGCCGACCTTTGTGCCAAGGCTTGCGCCGACACCGAGGTAGAAGGCCTTGTAGCCTTCTTCGCGAAGCTGCTGGAGAGTTACATCCTTGCCGACTTCAACACCGGTCTTAAACTCAACGCCCAGCTCCTTGAGTATGTCAATCTCAGCGTTGACAACGTCTTTATCAAGGCGGAAGCTCGGAATGCCGAGGGTGAGCATGCCGCCGAGCTTGTCCTCTTTTTCAAACACGGTCACAGGGTAGCCCTTGACTGCGAGGTAGTATGCACAGCTCATACCGGCAGGGCCGGCACCTATAACGGCAATCTTCTCCGGGTAAGGACGGCCAATCTGGTTGAGGAGCTTCGGCACAAAGCGCGTCTCGGCGTCGAGATCCTTCTCCGCGATGAATTTTTTGATGTCATCTATTGCGACGGAGGAGTCAACTATATTACGTGTGCAGGCGGCTTCGCAGGCCTTGTTGCAGATGCGGCCGCAGACAGCGGGGAAGGGGTTTTCTTTCTTGATAAGCTCAAGAGCCTCGGTGTATCTGCCCATGGAGGCAAGCTTTATGTAGCCCTGTACGGGTATGTGAGCAGGGCAGGTCGCCTTGCAGGGCGCGGTGCCGCTTTCCATAACGTCACTGCGGTTGGTACGGTAATCAACGTTGTAGCTGCTTCTATGCCAAGGAATTAAACGGTCGGAGTCATAAGCATCGGAGACGTGCGGGTCGGTTGTGCAGTTCTTTTGGCCGAGCTTGAGAGCGTTGGTCTGGCAGTTCTCAACGCACTGGCCGCAGGCAACACAGTTTTCCTTGTTGACGCGCGCTACGAAGTTGGAGCGGATGGCGTCCTTTGCGCGGAAGTATTCCGCTATGCGCAGAGCAAAGCAGGAGCAGCCACAGCAGTTGCAGATAGCGGTTGCATCCTCAAAGCCGGGAGCCTGGTTGATTTCATGTACAAGGCCGTTGTCCTCGGCACGCTTGAGAATCTCATATGCCTCCTCTTTGGTGATTTCGCGGTGGAAGCCCATTTCAATGAAGCTGACCGCGTTGCCGTTGAGGTAAATGCACATATCCTCTTCAAGGTGGCCACAGCCCTCACCCATGAGACGGCGGGTGCGGCGGCAGGAGCAGGGGCCGACGGAGATAGTGGTGGCCTTTTCGATGAGCGTTGCGACCTCATCATATGAAGCGGTGCGGGAGTTGTTCTCAACCGCGCTCATAACGGGCATGACGCGCATGAAGCTCATGCCTGTCTTGCCGTTTGCGAATACCGGGGCGACAATCTCAAGGCGGCGGCGGGTGTACTCTTCAAAGCAGCAGGCGAGGTCGGGGTACTTTTCGCACTGCTCGTTGTTTGCGAGTATGCCCTCCATGATGCCGGGCACCCAGATGGGATAAAAGTAATAAACATCGCCGTCAATATTGCGCGTGCGTGCGACGCCTGCTTCACGCAGTTTGTCGAGCTGCTTTTGGACAAAATTGAGATCCTTGTTGCAGCGGCGTGAAATGTCAGCCGCATTGCGCGGAGTTTCAAGACGCATGTGCATCATGACAGCACACATGTCGTCATCAACGATTGGAGCAAGAATCCTGTACTCAGGGTCGTTATAAGTGACACCTGTGTAGGTCAAGCTCTCAAGACTGATTTTAGAAGCCAGCGCAAGAATATTTGCTCTTTTTTCCATATCTACACCTCTTTTATTATTGTGATATTTTCCTCGTATCACATTGACGCAATTATAACATGTCCGAAGCGAACATGTAAAGAAAATTATCTATATTAGTACACAAAAATCAAATTATGTATAGGAAATCTTTGACTTATAAATAAAAAATAGATAAATTATCATACATAAATCAAAAAATGTATAAACATAAATCGACCACGGTAAAGATGAAGTAAAAAATACTCTGCTTGCATTTTGTATATGCGGATATTATAATTATAATAAAATAAAAAGGAGAAAACATGAGAAAGAAAATGGTATGGAGAGAACTTTCTGTTGACGAACATAAAAAAACGTGCGCTGAAAATACTCATAGAAGTAGCAGATTTCTGCGAAAAAAATGGTTTTTCTTATAATATTTCTTTTGGCACCCTTATAGGCGCTGTCAGGCACAAAGGCTTTATACCTTGGGATGATGACATTGATATACAGATGCCTCGCCCTGACTATGATAGATTTGCAGAGGCTTTTAACAATAGTACTCATAAAGGCAACCTGAAAGCTATTATGCCAAAGGATGCTTGTGCCAAGCATACAT
>CAUABY010000037.1 GCA_958427375.1 uncultured Eubacteriales bacterium | reverse complement strand
GGCAGCCTGTACGCGCTCGGCACGGACATGGCGGCCATCGGCGGCACTTTCGGCGCAACCGCGCCTGAGGCGGACACGCTCGGCGAGGCTATGGGCATGATGGCGCAAAACCACGTCTTTGGCATCGGTAACGGCACATGGCAGGTTGCGGGTCTTGTCGTGGCGCTGCTGATAATGGCGCTCGGCATAGCCGGGGGCATTGAGCGCGCGAACAAGATAATGATGCCCGTGCTCTTCGGCCTTTTCGTCATTTTAGGCGTGTATATTTTCACGCTGCCCGGTTCGCATGCGGGCTATAAGTACATCTTCACTCTGCAAACCGACAGAATCTTTGACCCGCAGGTGTGGATTTACGCTTTCGGTCAGGCTTTCTTCTCGCTGTCCGTCGCGGGAAACGGCTCGGTTATCTATGGCTCGTACTTTTCCCGCGAGGAGGATATCCCCTCATCAGCGCGCAATGTTGCCGTGTTTGACACTATCGCCGCCATGCTCGCCGCGCTCGTCATCCTGCCCGCAATGGCCGCGGGCGGGGTCGAGCCGTCCAAGGGCGGGCCGGGGCTGATGTTCGTCTACCTCGTCAATGTTCTAAACGGCATGGCGGGCGGGCGCATCGTGGGCGCTGTGTTCTTCGTGTGCGTGCTCTTCGCGGGCGTGAGCTCTATAATTAATCTGTATGAGGCGCCGGTGGCGTGGATTCAGGAGCAGTTCGGTGCAAAGCGCTGGGTGTCAGTCGCCGTCATCGGCCTTATCGGCATGGTCGTCTCGCTGATGATACAGCCGTGGACCTCGCAGTGGATGGACATTATCTCCATCTACATCTGCCCCGTCGGCGCATTCCTCGCCGCCGTGATGTTCTTCTGGGTGCTGAAAAAGAACACCGCGCTGGAGGCGGTTGCCGAGGGGCGCGCAAAGCCCATCGGCAAGTGGTTCTACCCCTTGGGCAAGTACGGCTACTGCGCACTGACGCTTGTCGCCCTCATCGCCGGGGCTATCCTCGGCGGCATCGGCTGAGAATAGCGCGAATCTAAGCTGAAAACTGAATATAGGCGCGAAAAGCGCGCTAAAATGGTACTAAACTAAAAGTTGGGTGTTGATGGACGTTCGTCCACCTACCCGACTTTTGGTTTAGTACCAAAAATTTTAAAGAGATATTGACAAATAATAGCGAACATAATATAATCCAATTATCGGATGATAAGAATATAATTCAATAAAAAGGAGTGAGTCCGATGGGCAGATAATAATGTGACGAGGAAGAAATCTGCTTAATTTTAGAAAGCAGAAAAAATGAAAAAGTACAGAATTGTTTTCGCGCTTATGCTTGTATTTGCTATGGCGTTGTCTGGAACGTGTGCGTTTGCAGACGGACCGAGAGCGTTGGACGATGGTACATATGCAATTATGGCTCCCCGTGCAAGCGAGCATTTAAAAGTGACTACTACGACTGGCTTCTGGCGTTATGCTCCGCGCCAAGATATTACCAATGAACGTATTTGCTACTTGTCGCCCGGAGATACTTTGAATTACATATCTTTTTATACTGACCCAAGCGGAGTTAATTGGTGGTATGCCAAAATCATAAACTGCGCAGCAGCGCCTTTCCTAAATGGCTCTTATGGCTATGTTAGAGCAAGCGCAGTTACAATTGTGGTAGGATAATATATAACCACATTGTGTACAACAGTAGGGAGCGGTCACAAAGAGTACCGCTCTCTGTTTTGCGTCTTACTCAAACGCTATTGGTAAGAAAGCTGTACGGAAACGTCAAACATAAATAAAATTTCTATGCGTTTTGCGGGAACATTTCTCCAGAACCTGTCGTCATAAAAATAACAGATAAAAACTGGATGCGCAGACTAAGCTGACAAGAGTTGAACGGATGCTGTGCTCAATGTGCGGCAGAGTTGGACTCCTTTGGATTTTGGAAAGGAGTGTACATGTGAAACGCTTGATTTCTACTATGATGGCGATATGTCTGCTACTTGCCGCAGGCTGTGCAAGTGCAGGGACGCAAGAGCAAAATGAAGTGAATGCACATACTCAAAACGGTGAAACGGCATCCAATTCCAGCGAGACTCTTGGTATGACCTTGGGCTATGTTCCGAGCCGGGTAGACTGCCCGGAGTGGATGAACAGGCTGTGGGGCTGGGATACATATGCAGACACGATCTGGATGGGCTGTACAAGCAACGAGGGAGAATATATCGCGGCGGCCTATGACACGCTGACGGACACCTGGCGGGAACATTCTATTGACACTGCCGACGCCCATAATCCCGTTCCACAGAGCTTCTCTGTCAGCGGAGATTCTTATTGGATTCTGTTCAGAGAGAGCTACACGCGGGAGGATATAATAAACGGCGCACAGTTATCCGATTTGAAATATTACATTTCATATTACAATTTAGATAGCTCTTACTCCCTCTGCACCGCAATTCCCTTTAGCGCCAGCGCAGGTACGGAGAGCAGTAATGCGGACTTTTGCTCCGTTCAGGCGATAGATGCGGCGTTCGCCCTGCTGACGAGCTACAATGAGGCGTATTTAATTGACCCGGCGGCCAGCATGCTGGCGGCTTTGGACTCAACGCTGACGGGCGTTGTAAGAAATATGCGCGTAAACGACAATCTATATCTCGCTGTCGGAGACGGGCTCGTGTCATTTAACAAGGAAAGGCAGAGCTTCAACCCGGAATTTTCTTTGAAGTACACTGGGGGATGCTCCAGTAATAACGGCAACTATCTGTTGTCTGAGCAGGGGGCTATTTACAAGTTTGACCCTATGACCGGAGAAAAGACGGAAGTTTTCAAATGGATTGACGCGGCGCTCAGTTATAGCGAGCTGAGTGAGGGCTGTATATTTGAAAATTCAAAGGGTGACTTTTACTACCCAACGCGGAAAGGCGTGATAAAAGTCACTCAGCAGCAAATTCCGCAGAAAAAGACCTTGAGTTTGGTATGCTTTGGCGATATGAGCGAGGGGCAAAATATGCCGCAGACATCATCATACAGCTTTACAGACGAGCTGGCGGACGCAATTATCCGCTTCAATAATACCGACAGCGAGTACAAGGTCGTCATCACTCCGGTGATGTTCAGTGATGAAAATGAGAGAGACCGATTGCTCATAGAACTTGCCACTGCCGATGACATTGACCTCATAGACACAAGCATCCTCCCTGAAAACTCGATCAAAGCTGGATTTTTAGTTGACCTCTTGCCATATATTGATGCGGATGAGCAGATAAGTCAGGATGACTTCATCCCCTCGCTGCTGCAAGCGATGACAAAAAACGGAAAGCTGTATGAATATACGGATAAATTTACACTCTTAACGATGCTGTGCCCGCAGGAGCTTTATGAAAACCACGCGGCGTGGACTGTGGATGAGATTTGCCGCCTGATGGAGACTGTGCCGATGGACTGCGAGTGCCGGGAAAACCTGCTTGAAAAGTTTGTCTTAGCGGCGACAGGCGAATTTATAGACTGGGACAAGATGAACTGCTCCTTTAACTGCGACAACTTCAAAAACTGGCTGCTACTCTTGAAAAATCAGCCGGAACATGCGGAACGCTATGAAAACCCCGTAATATTCCGGCTTACTTCCGACCTTGCTGGGGATGCGGGCGCGTGGGCGCGGACGATAAACGAGGGGGAATATGCCATACCCGGTTTCCCGAATACCGTAGAGACAGGCAGCTATTTTGTTAAACTCGACGGAGTTTTTAATTTTAGCTCTTCGACGATTGGGCGCAACACCCGCCTCGGCATTTTGGCTGCGAGCAAGAATCAGACCGCCGCGTGGCGTTTTGTGCGCACGCTGATGCTCAGCGAGGACGAGGCCAGAATAACAGACGGCATCCCGGCGCTGAAAACCAGGTTTGAAAAGGTTTTGCAAAATTCCCTGTCAGATGAGCTGGTGGGGCAGGGCGTTGCGGATTTCAACGAGTACGACGCTGAGCTTATGCGCCAGCAGGTGTACAACACCACCAAGCTTGCGCACAAGGACGAGGCGCTCTTGCGGATAATCCGCTCGGAGGCGGTGGCGTACTTCGAGGGGCAAAAGAGCCTTGACGATGCCGCCGCGCAGATTCAAAGCAGAGTGAGTATCTACCTTGCAGAGCAGAGTTAAGCATAATTGGGAAAATTTGCATACGCGGCGGGGACATTATCCCGAATATACCGTCTAAATAACATCAGATATAAAACAAGCTGCCGGGATATACGCCCGTCAGCCAAACAAAGAAGGAGGTAAAATGTGAAGAATTTGAAGAAAACCGTGGCGGTCATTTTGCTTGCCTGTGTGCTCATGTCGCTTTGCGCGGCAGGCGCGTTTGCCGACAACGCGGCCGATGACGCGCTCACCATTGCTGTGGTTGATCAGGGCACACAGATAAAGACCCTTGCCAAAAAGCTCGACGCTAATGAGGATTATCAGCTTGAGGTGAAGAGCTTTGCTACCTGTGATGAGCTGCTTGCCGCGCTTGAGAAGGGTGAGAAGATAGATTTAGTGCTCGTGCGCGATAGGCCGCTGCCGAGGACAGAGCTTGAGGAGTACTGCGTGGAGCTGTCCGGGTACTTAAAGGACGAGGACACGCTCGGTGACTTGGGGCTTATCCCCAACTTGACGGGGGTTGACGCCGGGCGCAAGTGCTATGCAGTTCCGCTTGATTTCCAAATCTACACGTGGTACGGCAACGGCGAGCTACCCGCGCCCATAACTTTTGCCGAGGCGGAGGAAGCCGCCGGGGGCATTGACGACATCATCCAGACAAACGCCTGGGGACGTGACGAACTCCTATCGTGGGTATCGCCCTTCTACATTAGTACGTACATAGATTTTGCAGCTGGGGAGAGCAAGCTTGCCGGGAGCGGCTTTGAGGATGTGTTGAAAATTGCGCAGAACCTGCCCGAAGAAGCACCCGCCGAAAGCGGTGAGCAGGATGCGCTGTTAAAATTCATCCAGCTCGACAGTAAGTTTTCAATGATAGCCACGGCGAAAATTTTCTGCGGTAAGGACTATCAGTTTGTCGGCATCCCCAATATGTCCTACAACGGCGGACTTTTGAGCGTGTGCAGTCAAATCAGCATAACTAAGACCTGCGCCGACCCGGACACGGCCTGCGAATTTATCGCCGACCTTCTTGATGAGTATTACGGGCTGCCCAACACCCACATTCCAGCGGTGGAGGACGAATTTGAGGATGAGCTTGACGCGTGCATAGGCTTTACCTATATTGACAAGGCGGACGCTGAGAAGATACTCAAGCTCGTTGAGGACTGCACCGCCATCGAGGTAAACGACGGCATGATTGACTGGATTATCGACAAAAACGCCGACGACTTCTTCTCCGGCGCTGTGAGCGCTGTTGAGGCGGTTCAGGCCATGGACAGCGAGATTGAAGCATATCTTAACGAGAAATAAGCAGGAAACAGGCAGCTAAAAACAGAAAACAAGCAGATAAAAAGCAGAAAATAAGCGCATAATAAACAGAGAAGCCCACCGGACGTTGAAGCATAGCCGGTGGGCATTTTCGCGCCGCACAAGGGCGGCAGACATTCGCATAAAACAGAAAAAAAGCTCTTTCCAAACGGAAAGAGCTTTTTATCAGCTTAAACTCAAAATTACTTGAGCTCGACCTTTGCGCCGACAGCCTCGAGCTGAGCCTTGATAGCCTCAGCATCTTCCTTGGAAACGCCTTCCTTAATCTTGGCAGGCAGACCCTCAACGAGAGCCTTTGCATCAGCAAGGCCGAGGTTTGTGATGCCGCGGACTTCCTTGATGACCTTGATCTTCTCAGCGCCGAAGTCGGTCATAACAACGTCGAACTCGGTCTTTTCCTCAACAGGAGCTGCTGCTGCGCCGCCGGCTGCGGGAGCTGCGACTGCGGCTGCGGACACGCCGAAGGTGTCCTCAAGTGCGTGGACGAGCTCGGAGAGCTCAAGAACAGAAAGACCCTTGATCTCTTCGATCATAGCGGTGATTTTTTCGCTCATTTTATTTTCCTCCAATTAAATCATGTTTACTGCTTATTCAGCAGCTTCGGCAGCGGGGGCCTCGACAGAGCCGCCCTTCTGCTCCAGAATCTGACCGAGGCAGACGGCCAGGCCGGTGATAGGTGCGATCATGGTACCCAGAACCTTTGCATAAAGCGCATCCTTGGAAGGAAGCGCGGACATCTCTGCGATTTCAGCCTCGTTAAGAACCTTGCCCTCCATGAAGGCGGCCTTAATGTTGAAGCGCTCGTTGAGCTTCTTGCTGTAGTCGGTGAGAATGCGGAAAGGAGCGATGGGATCATTCTCGGCGGTAGCCAGAGAGGTGGTGCCGTTGAGAACGGAGTCAAGCTCGTTCATCCCCAGCTTGTCCAGAGCCTTTCTGGTCAGGGTGTTCTTGACAACAGAGTACTCGACAGCTTCCTTGCGCAGCTCGGCGCGCAGCTGAGTATCCTCATCGACGGTGATTCCCTTGTAGTCAACGAGAACGCCAGCGCTCGCGTTTTTGATACGCTCGGCAAGAGCCTCGACTATTGCCTGCTTTTCGCTAAGAACCTTTGCGTTTGGCATGTGTGATTTCACCTCCGTAACGATGGTCACGCTCATAAAGAAAACCCCCGCATCACAAGACGCGAGAGCACATAAACAATCAATAATATTGTTGATGTCCTCGGCAGGAATTACGGCCTTGGCCACCTGCTGTCTTCGGAGCGCTCAAATATATTACAACAAAGCAACGCATTTGTCAAGCAAAAGCTTGCATTTTCTTATATTTTTTTCGCCGCAGTGCGCGCCCCGCGCTGTTGACGGAAAAATCATTTTGAGGTATAATAAAAATCAAAGAAAAGGAAATCGGGGGCGCAGAATGGAAAAAACTGCAAAAAAAGATATATCGCAGTCAGCAGATAACGCCCTGCGTATTCTTGACTGCTTTGAAGAGAGCGACGAGCTTGGCATAACAGAGCTTGCGCGCGAGCTCGGCTTGGGAAAGGCCTCCGTGTCGCGTCTTGTTGCCGCGCTGGAAAAGCATAAATTCCTCATGCAAAATCCGAAAACAGGGAAGTACCGCCTTGGCCTGCGACTGATGCTCTTCAGCTCGCTCTTTCAGGAAAGAAACGGCATTGCGCGCGCTTTCTCCGGCGCGATGCTGGGCTTGACGAAAAAATATAACGCCACAGCGCACCTCGCCTGCCTCAACGGCGCGGATGTGCTTGTCATTAATAAAATATCAGCCGGCCCCGTGGTATACATGCAGTCACGTGTCGGCGGGACAATGCCGGCGCACGCCTCCGCCATGGGCAAGTGTATTCTGGCCTTTTCCGCGCCGGAACAGCTTGAGACTGTGCTTGAACAGACTGAGTTCAGCCGCCTGACGGAAAACACTGTCACCGATAAGGCCGAGTTCATGGCACAGCTGAACGAAATCCGGCGTCGCGGTTATGCGCTCGATGATGAGGAGGCCGCCTTGGGGCTTTTTTGCGTCGGCGTTCCGGTGCTCGACATGTCAGGCCGCCCGGTTGCCGCCATGTCCATCAGCGGCATGAAAAGCTTGATTCAGCCGCAGATAGATGAAATAGTCAGCGATTTGAAATCCGCTGTATGTTCGGTAGCAATTTGAACAAAAATTGCTGCCGGACTTTTGCGAATATGCCCGCTTGACATGTCGTTTTCTGTTGTTTATACTTATAAACAAGCAGAGACCGTCAGCGGCTTTTTATTTTAATAATTTTACGGAACATTGTTCCGATAAACGAAACAAAAAGCTAGGGGGAACAGCGGGTAAAAGAAAACCCGCCGGAGTACAGGGGATTGTGGGTAAGCTGACGGGAGACAAAGAAGAGATATATACAGGGAAAATCAGGATACATTTTGCTGTATCCATAAAAATTTAATTGATTAACGGAATACCGTTCTGATTATACGAACAAATGGAAGGGGAAATGGATATGCCGAAATTTGTTTCTGCACAGCAAGCAGTTGAACAACTTAGAGATGGCTGCACGCTGGGCATCTCGTCTTTTGGCGGCTGGCTCGGCACGGACGAACTGTACTGCGCATTGCGCGAGCGCTTTTTGGCGACGGGCAAGCCGCGAAATCTGCACATCTGTGGCGGGGTTTTGCCCGGCGGACTGAACACGCAGGATGTGGGGCTGAATATTCTCGCGCTTGACGGACTCGTTTCCAAAGTGACGGCGGCGCATGTGGGCATGGCTCCGCTTTTTTCCCGGCTGATAACAGACAACAAGGCTGCGGGATTTGCCTTGCCGCTCGGTGTATTCACGAAGCTTATGCGCTGCTCGGCGGCACATGAGCCTGGACTTATCACTAAGGTGGGACTCGGCGGCTTCTGCGACAGCGCGGTTGACGCATGCCGCCTCAATGAAGCCGCAAAGAGCTTTGAAAGCCCCGTGCGCGAGCTTGTGCTCGACGGCGAGCGCTATCTCTTCTACACCGCACCGAAGATAGACGCTTGCTTTATCCGCGTGAGCTGTGCTGACGAGAACGGCTGCCTCACGGTTGAGGACGAGCCTGTCACGGGCGACCAGCTTGCAATGGCGGCCGCGGTACACAATAACGGCGGCCTTGTCATAGCGCAGGCGGCACGCGTCGTACCAGCTGGGGCAATTCCGCCGCGCAGTGTTCTGATTCCTCCGCAGATGGTAGACTACATAGTCATCGCCTCGCCCGAATACTCAGCACCGGGCTATGACTGCCCGATATATAGACCGGAACTCGTCGGCGGCGCGGCGGCGGATGGGACAGCAACTCCGATACCGCCAATCCGCCTTGACCAAAGGAGCATTTGCGCCCGGCGCGCCGCACAGGAGCTGCTGGCGGAGAGCCTTATCAACATTGGCATCGGCATGCCGGACGGTGTTGCAGACGCGGCGGCACAGGAGGGAATAGCAGAGCTCATAACGCTCTCGCTTGAGAGCGGACCTTTAGGCGGTGTGCCGGTAACGGGCGTAGGCTTTGGCGCTGCGCAGACACCGATGGCAATACTGCCAATGGCGGACAACTTTGATTTTTACGACGGCGGTGGGCTTGACCTGGCTTTCCTCGGCGCGGCTGAGATTGACAGACAGGGCAATGTGAACGTGTCGGCATTTTCAAACCGCGTGACAGGGCCGGGCGGATTTATAGATATCGCACAGAACACCCCATTTGTCTGCTTCCTGAGCAGCTTCACGGCGGGCGGGCTGCGTGTGGGCGCGCAGGACGGCAGGCTGAAAATAGAGAGCGAAGGGCGCGCGCACAAGTTTGTAAATAAAGTGCAGCAGATAACCTTTTCCGCAAAAACGGCGCTTGAGCAGGGACAGCGGGTGCTGTACATAACAGAGCGCGCGGTGTTCACCCTGACAGAGCGCGGCTTGTGCCTGACAGAGCTTGCGCCCGGCGTTGAGCTTGAGAGCGATATACTGGCGCAGATGGATTTCAAACCCGAAATAGCAAAAGAGCTTAAGACTTTTGATGCGGCGATACTCCGCGAGGCACCAATGGGGCTGAGGGAAAAACTCACCGGTAAATGAGCAGTCAGCCGCGAGAACGTAATGGGACGAGGGAGGAGGCATAGTACCTGGGTCTGCGCAAAGCGGCAAAAAATAACACATAATACTTACAAGGAGAGAAAAGTATGGACGTTTTATCACTTATATTGTTTGTTGCAATCATTGCGCTGGCGTTCTGGCGCAAGACTAATATGGGCGTGCTGGCCTTTGCCGCAGCCATGATACTCGGCCGCGCACTTGGCATGAGCGACAAGGAAATCGTCAAGGGACTAAGCTCCTCGCTCTTTGTCACGCTGACCGGTATCACATTGCTTTTCGCCGCTGTCAACAGCACCGGTGCACTTGAAATGATATCCAAGAAAATTATCTCCCTCGTGGGCAAGCGTATCTATATTCTCCCCATAGTTTCGTATCTGCTGGGCTTTGTCCTCGCGGTCATTGGCCCCGGCGCTATTCCTCCCACCACACTGACCGTTACCATGTGTGTTTCCATGGCGCTTGCCGCGGGCTATAACCCGATTATGATGGGCGTTATAGGCGGCTTGGGCTTGATGGGCGGCCGCGTCACGGCAATCACGCCAGAGGGCAACCTTGACAGCACCCTCGCCGATGAGCACTGTATTGCCGTAAATGTAATCGTACCAGTTTTTGCTTTCCAGGTCATCACCACCATCCTCTACTCTGTGGCGCTCTTCTTCGTGTTCAAGGGCCACAAGGTGAAAGCCGAGCAGCTCGATGAGAGCCTGACTAAGAAGGTCAAGGCCACGCCCAACCAGATAATCTCCCTGCTCGGCATCGTTGTGATGCTCGCGATGGTAACTATATTCAAAATGGATGTCGGCCTCTCCGCTTTCCTCGTGGCGGGTCTGCTGTTCATCTTCAACATCGCTGAAGACTCCGCCAGCATCAAGGCTATACCCTGGGGCACCATCACCATGATTCTTGGCGTCGGCGTGCTGATGAACGTTATCAAGAGCGCGGGCGGCATCGACCTCCTCTGCTCGCTGCTCTCCTCCTTCATGTCCAAGAGCACTGCTGCCGCTTTCACCGGCATTACTTCCGGCGTGATGAGCCTTGTAAGCTCCGGCCTCGGCGTTGTATATCCCACGCTTATCCCCATGGCAACTCAGCTTGCTGAGTCTGTCGGCGGCGCACTGCCTGTGGCTATCATCGCTGCCATCGTTGCGGGCGGTTCCCTCGCGGGCTTTAGCCCCATGTCCACCTGCGGCGCGCTTACGCTCTCCTCTATCGCCGCAATCAGAAAAGACCTCACTAAGGCCGAATCGAGCAAAATGTTTATCCAGCTTTTCGTCGTGGCTCTTGTGGCTGTGCTGTGGGTCGGCGTGAGCTCAATGATTTTTGCAAACCTCTGCGTTAACCTTTTTGCCTGATGATATTTTTCCACTTCTCAGGGCGCGGGAAACTGTGCCCTGAGAGGTCAGGGCAGAGAAACCGGGATCGCGTGAAAAACCACGCTGCCCGACAAAACCCGGACACAAACCGGCGCGCCGCCGCCGTTTAAGCGCGGCAGAATGGAGATTTATATGACAGAAATTCGTTTACACGGCAAGGGCGGACAGGGCGTTGTCAAGGCCTCGCAAATAGTTGTGCAGGCCGCCGTTGCCGGAGGGCTGTGCGGACAGTTTATACCTTTTTTCGGAGTTGAGCGCAAGGGCTCGCCGGTATTCGGTTATCTGCGCCTGTCCGACACTGAGATACGCCGCAAAACGCAGATATATACGCCGGACATCATCGTGATTATGGATGACTCGCTCTGCTCCGCCGCGCCCACCTATGCCGGGCTCAAGGACGGGGGCACGGTGCTTATAAACACGGTAAAGCCCTTGGAAAAGCTCAATGTGCCGGACTGCGCGGGGCGCGTAATCGCCGTTGATGCTACCGGCATATCCGAGCGATTTTTTGGGAAGAACCTGCCTAACACCGCCATGCTCGGCGCAATGGCGCACATCCTGCCGCATGTTGACAGGGAGCTTCTTTTCAGCGAGATTGAAAAGACCTTCAACGCGATAAATCGCAGCGCCGCTGAGACAGCGTTCGGCGAAATCAGAGTTCTGAAGGAGGCGTGAAGATGGAAAAGAGAAGCTATAAAACACCCGTCGGCGATGAGGGGCTGTATGTCCTCAATACCTCCACCTGGCGCACGCACCGCCCGGTCATGGACAAGAACCTGTGCATAAACTGCGGGTTCTGCCTCGGCTACTGCCCGGTAAACTCCGTGAAGTGGAGCGAACAGCAGGGCTTCTATATTACATATGACTACTGCAAGGGCTGCGGAATCTGCGCCCACGAATGCCCGAAGGGGGCAATTGCCATGATAAAGGAGGGAGAGGAACAATGAGCGTTAAGAAAGTACTGACCGGCAACTATGCGGCCGCCGAGGCTGCCGCGCTGTGCCGCCCTGACCTCATAGCTGCGTATCCCATCACGCCGCAGTCATCGGTCGTGGAGCATCTGGCGGAGCTTGTTTATAACGGCAAGCTCGACGCGGAGATGGTTCAGGTTGAGTCTGAGCACACGGCGATGAGCGTTGTACAGGGTGCGGCTGTGGCAGGAGGCCGCGCGTTCACTGCGACGAGCGCACAGGGGCTTGCACTGATGTACGAGCCGTATTTCCGCATGTCCACCCTGCGCCTGCCTATGGTTATGGCGATTGCCACGCGCGAGATGACCTCGCCAGAGACTATATGGAGCGGTCAGCAGGACGCGGTGTCCGTGCGCGATGCGGGATGGATTCAGATGTTCTGCGACAGCAATCA
>CAUABY010000036.1 GCA_958427375.1 uncultured Eubacteriales bacterium | reverse complement strand
TCGGTAAGCGCCGCCGTCTGCTCGACTACCTCGCCAAGAAGGACATCGAGCGTTACCGCGCAATCATCGCAAAGCTTGGTATCCGCAAGTAATACTTGCGAAAACCGCATCTGAGGAGTATGAAGGTTTTAGTAACGGGAGACAAGTGAATACTGTCTCCCGTTATTTTTCATTTCCTCACTGTTTGTAAACCCGCGCTGTCTCATGTGCTTAGTATTTGGAAAAGCGCAGTGTACCGCCCTTTTCCAAGTGCTAAGCGTTGGGAAGCGCCTATTAAATAAGGAGAAAACACACATGATAATTACCCAGAAGCAGTTCCCCAACTACAAAAAGTACGAAATCATGTACGAAGGCCGCCCCCTCTCCATGGAGGTTGGCAAGCTTGCTGAGCTGTGCAACGCCTCTGTGCTCGTCAAGTACGGCGAGACCACCGTGCTCGTAACCTGCACCGCCTCCGCCCGTCCCAAGGACGGCATCGACTACTTCCCTCTCGCCGTTGACTTCAACGAGAAGCTTTACGCCGTCGGCCGCATCCCCGGCAGCTTCATGCGCCGCGAAGGTAAGCCCAGCCTGCCCGCGGTGCTGGCCTCCCGCCTGATTGACCGCCCCATGCGCCCGCTCTTCCCCACCGATTTGCGCAATGACGTTGTCATCGCCTGCGAGGTACTCAGCGTTGACCGCGACTGCTCCCCCGAAATCACCGCGATGATTGGCGCCTCCGCCGCCGTCTCCATCTCTGACGTGCCCTTCAACGGCCCTATCGCCGGTATCGTGCTCGGCTGGGACGGTGAGAAGTACCTCTTCAACCCCACTCAGGAAGAGCGCAAGACCAACCGCATGATTACCACCATCGCGGCCACTCACAAGAAGATAGTTATGATTGAGTCCGAGGCCGATCAGGTTCCCGACGACGTGATGTATGAGGGCATCGTGCAGGCGCATGAGCACCTCCAGCCCGTGCTCGACCTCATCGACCAGATGGTAGCCGAGGTTGGCAAGCCCAAGTTTGAGTACGAGCACGCCGCTTTCGACGAGGAGCTTTTCAACAAGCTTGTTGAAAACGAGTTTGAAGGCATGGAATACTGCATGGACACTGACGACAAGAACGTGCGCGAGGCGCGCGTAAACGAGTGGGTCAGCATGGTCGAGGAGAAGTACTCCGAGGATCACCCCGACATGATGCAGTACATGGACGAGATTCTTTACAAGATTCAGAAGAAGGTCGTCAAGAAGTGGCTGCTCGCCGGCAAGCGCGTTGACGGCCGCCAGATGAACGAAATCCGTCCTCTCGGCGCGGAAGTCGGCGTTCTTCCCGTTGTCCATGGCTCAGGCCTGTTCACCCGCGGCCAGACCCAGGTGCTCTCCATCACCACTCTCGCCCCCCTCGGTGAGGCTCAGAAGCTTGACACCATCTGGGAAGAGGAAGAGAAGCGCTTCATGCACCACTACAACATGCCCTCCTACTCCACCGGCGAGGCGCGTGCCAGCCGCAGCACCGGCCGCCGCGAGTACGGCCACGGCGCACTCGTTGAGAAGGCACTCCAGTGCGTCATTCCCGACGTTGAGGACTTCCCCTATGCCATCCGCGTAGTCAGCGAGGTGCTCTCCTCCAACGGTTCCACCTCTCAGGGCTCCATCTGCGGCACCACTCTGTCCCTGATGGACGCTGGCGTGCCCATCAAGGCGCCTGTCGCGGGCATCTCCTGCGGCCTCATTCAGGACGGTGACGACTTCACCACCTTTATCGACATTCAAGGTGTTGAGGACTTCCACGGCGAGATGGACTTCAAGGTCGCCGGCACCAAGCAGGGCATCACCGCCATCCAGATGGACCTTAAGAACGACGGTCTCAAGCACGAGATTGTCAAAGAAGCCTTTGCAATGACCAAGGAAGCCCGCTTCCAGATTCTTGATGCCATCATGCTCAAGGCTATCGCCGAGCCGCGCCACGAGCTTGCCAAGTCCGCGCCGAAGATGATTCAGATGAAGATTAACCCCGACAAGATTCGTGAGGTCATCGGCTCCGGCGGCAAAGTCATCCAGAAGATTACCGCCGACACCGGCTGCAAGATTGACATTAATGACGACGGCAATATCTTCATCGCCAGCTCCGATATCGAGGCCTGCCGCGCCGCGCGCACTACCATTGAGAACATCGTTTTCGAGCCGGAAATCGGCGCGCTCTACTATGGCAAGGTCTCCAATATCCGCTCCGACTTCGGCGCATGGGTTGAGCTTGCCCCCGGCAAGGACGGCCTTGTCAAGATTAAGGACCTTGAGTTCAAGCGCACCGAGAAGGTAGAGGATGTGCTGCACATCGGCGACATGACTTGGGTCAAGGTTATGAACGTCGGCCCCAAGGGCATTGACCTCAGCCGCAAGGACGCTCTCAAAGAGCGCGGTGAGGCATAATTAAGCCCACCGATTCAGCGGAAAATACAATAAAAGCTCAGGGAGCAGTGTGGTTTTCACATTGCTCCCTGTTTTGTTTATCAGTATTATGTGCGGGATATTCCACCCCTTGCCCCGCAGCCCTGCGACATACAATTTCAAATATATCCCCGTCCTCTGTCTTGACAATGAGCAGGCCGTGGCGCTCATCTGCGTCTATATCGGCAATTTCTATTTCATCACTGTCGTTAAGCAAATCAAAAAGTTTGTCTCTAAAGTAATTCAACTCCATTGTGCTTTCCCCTTTCGCAACTATATATAGTCTATTGGCTAATATTATATAGCTTTTTAGAATCTATTGCAATCCTCTTGTGTGATGTAGTCTAAAAGTACACAAAATAAATGCTGATAGCTTATGAAATGGGTGGCAGTATGGAGACAAAAGGATTGGGCAGGCGCGTAAACATGGTGAGAAAGGATAGGGGCCTCACGGCGGACAAGCTCTCGGAGCTGTGTAATATCAACGCAACCTATCTCCGGCAGATTGAGGGTGGAGTAAAGGTTCCAAGTCTGCCTGTATTTATCAGCATCTGCAACGCGCTGAAAATCTCCCCGGATTATCTTCTGCGTGATGCGCTGGAGGATAACGAAGTCAGCGCGATACGCGAGCTTACCGAGCTTTGGGAAAGCAGCACGCCCGGCCAGCAGGAAATCGCCTCGGCCATGATTCGGGCAGTGTTGGAACATAGAGGAAACCACACGGAAATCTGATTAAAAGTTTTAATTGCCGCCGCAGTGCCGTATATTTCGTATAAGACGCCTTTTGAAGCATCAGCCGAACTTTGCTCGAAAAACCTTGATTCTCAAGTCTTTTCTGCGGCGGTTTATTGTATTCGAGGAAAGTTTTATTCTCGCGGCGGCGACGCACGGCACGGCTCTGATATGCCCCGGCATATCATTTCTACCGCACTGCCGTCTCGCTGCCCTCAAGCTTCCCTGCGCTCTGTTGCCTGTAGCTTGCAGCATAGTTTTTAGACAAATTGCAAGGGAGCAATGTGGTTTTCACATTGCTCCCTTTTTATTCAGCCATATTCATTCGCTTAGACGTCTCGCGCTGCTACAGCGCCGCGCGTTTCACAGTTTGCTTTATGTGCGGTCTGTGTGTATGCTGCCCGCTTCCTGCCGTCTTTGCATCCTTGTCCAGTTTATAAAGCCATAAATATCGTTTGCCAGGAACACCAAAAAACAGATGACCACCGATATATATGCCCTGTCCGCAAATGACGGCAGCACCCACAGGATTATAAGCACCACGTCGTTTGCGGCATAGGCTGCGGCGAAAAACGGGCTTCGCTTATATGTCAGGCAGACCGCGAAAAAGCTTGTTGCGATCGACACTGTACTTGGCAGGAGATAGGCCGTATTAAAGGCCGCGAGAACAAAATAGAAAACGCTCGTTACAAGGGTCGTCAGCAGTATTATCACCGCAAGCTCCTTTTTCTTCAGCCGCGCCGCTGCGACCTCCGCCCGGTTCCCATTGTACGGGTTTTTCAGCCACGAAATCAGCGCGAAAAGTGCCATCGGCGCTGTCATTCCGAGGCAGCTTATCATCTCCCCGTAATATGCAAAGGTGTAAGAGATAAGCCCATACAACGCGCTGAAAATGAGCATGAGAAACTGCCCGACGGGGTTGCCCTTTGCGCTGAATATAAGGGAGCTGACGCCTATTAGCGACGCGGCCAATGTCAGGTAGTTTTCACGGTCGAAAAGCAGGAAAGATAGCGCAATAAGCCCCGACGACATGCCCCACAAAAGCTGTTCCCCTTTTTCAAAATAGTCAAGCCGAGCTTTCAGTTTTTTCAAATACATATAGCATCGGCAGACAAGGACACACAGGGTTTTGACGGGCAGGAAAAGCACCCACGCACCTCTTCAAAGACCTAACGATGTGCAGTGAATGCTTATGCATTTTCTACCCGGCGGCAGAGCGTATATTGATATTTTCCAGTATTCTATCCTATCTCAAGCCCAAAGTCAAGCCGCCGTCCACAAGCTGTGGACGGCGGCTTATATTCTTTACTCTTCCTGCGCAGTAGTCTCAACTTTGACCTTTTTCTTCTTTTTGACTATAATCACCGTTACGACGGCGGCCGCGGCCACGGCTGCGGCGGCGATGGCGACTGCCGTGAGCACCGTTTCGCGCTCAGGCTCGCTCTGCCAGACGATTGTCGCGCCGTTATCGAGAGCGAACACTATGTAACTGCGCTCGCGCGTATAGTCTATCGGCGTGAGCACACCGTCTTTCAGCTCATAGAGCTTGCCGGAGTCGGTCATCAGCATTCTCAGCGTCAGCGCGTCGCTGTAGTCGGAAACGCGCACAGTGTAGCCGAGAACGCCCCGCTCCGCGTCGAGGCCGAGCGCCTCGCAGTCCGGCTCAAAGGGCACGGCGCTGAGCTTCTGCTTGTCGCGGAACACGCCCTCCGCCAAAAACAGCGGCTCCTCCTCGTCAGTGGCAATTGTCGTGACCGGGCGCACATACTCACCATCGACCGTTTCGCTGTAGTACACCCTGCCGCTGTTGAACTCATCCCACTGCCAGTACATGCCGTCCTTATCCTCAACGGTCGGCAGCTTCTCTATGCTTCCGCCGAAGGGCACGTCGATCGCCTGTATGAGCTTGCCGTTAACCGCGAAGGTGACGGTTATGCTCTTGAAGGTGTCGGGCGTGCTCTGCAATTTGACAAACTCGTCATAGTCCATGTAATCGCACTGCCCGGTGAAGCTGAAGCCGTCCACACCGCCCAATACGCTGTCGGAATAGAAGTTATTTGTCACTTCGCCGTCGGCAAAGCCCGCGATTGAGCCCATGAACTCCGCATAGTCCTCAATATGCGGCATGGCGCGGCAACCCTCAATATTCTTGCCCAGCCCCGCGATACCGCCGACATAGCTCACGGCAGAGAGATTCACTCGCGCCGCGCTCGCGCGGATGCTGCCTGTGCTGTAACCGGCAACGCCGCCGGCATACTGCTCCGCGGCCTCCACACTGCCCGCCGCGCCGCTCTGGGCGACAAGGCCGTAATCCATGCGCCCCGCGATGCCGCCGGCACAACTCTTCGCCGCCTTGACCGCGGCATAGTTTTCGCACTCAAGTATGCGTGCAAAGACCTCATAGGCGCTGTTGCCCATCACAAAGGCCGACACGCCCAGCTGATCCTCTCGGTCAAAGGCCACGTCCAGCGCCACAGTGCCGATAACGCCGCCGACATTGGTATCCGCCTCAACGCTGCCGAGATTCCGGCACCGCGCCACAACACAAAGCGCGTCATCCTTATCCTCATCGCCGGATACGTCCGTCACATTCATGGACGAGCCCACGCTGTTTACAAGGTCGTACATCATATTTACCATCGTCGACGACACGCCCATGAGCTGTGACACAACGACCTGCATATCATAGACCAGCGCCTCACTGTTGATTGCGTTGTTGATTGCGCCCATTATCTGTATAAGCTCTTGGAAATTCGCCATCAGCGCGTTCATCTGCTCGCTGTTGTCGCTGCTCCAGTCGCCGGGCGATATGCCGCCGATGTCCGGCAGCTGTATACCACTACCGCCGCTGTCGCCGCCGGTTCCGGGCTCTTCGGGGGTTGTGGGCGGCTCGTTCGGCAGATATCCACTGCCGGGCGTATTCATACCGCCTATGATATCGCCGCTGTTTTTCACTATATCCAGCGCGCTGCCTATGAGAACGCGCGTTTCGCCCATGGCGGCGCCGATGTTGCCGAGCATGTTATTAAGGCTCGCCTCAAGCGCATAGAGCTGGGATTGCAGCTGCGCAAGCCCCGTGCCGGTAAAGTTCCACTCGGAGTGCGGCTCCATCTGGCCGACAATGCCGCCCACGTCCTTGCGCGCGATGATTTCGCCGCGGTTGGTGCAGTTATAGATGCGCCCGTTCTGCCGCCCGGCCACGCCGCCGATGTTATAGCCCACGTGCGGATAGCCCACCGCGCCGGTATTGGTGCAGGTGTTCATGCTGCCGGAGTTAAGCCCGGCGATGCCGCCGATATCCGTGATATCCACCAGCGTTTCCGTGCTGACGGAGAGGGAGGAGATATCAAAGCTCGTCTGGCTGTCCACAACAAAGTGCTCGGTATTGATGGCGGCGGAGTTCGAGCATTTTTCTATGGTGCCCTGATTTTCGCCCACGACACCGCCTATGCGGTGCTCACCGCTGATTTTGCCCGTGGTGGCGCAGAAGCTCAGATACCCGCTCTCACAGTTGAGCCCCACAACGCCGCCGACAGCGCCCACGCCCTGAATCTCCCCGTCGAAGCTGCAATTGGACAGCCTGCCGAAGTTGACGCCCGCGACGCCGCCTATGTTCTTGCCCTCCCCGGTCGCTTTTATCGTGCCGCAGACCTTAAGCCGCCTGACACTGCCGCCGGGTAGCACACAGCGGAAGAAGCCCTGCGAACTGCCGTCGGCATTGAAGCTGAAGCCCATGACGCTGTGCCCCTGCCCGTCAAAGGTGCCCGCCATGAGCGGGATGGGCGCAAAGTCCGTGCCGGTGAGGTTGATGTCGTTTTCAAGCAGTATGGTCTTGCCCGCCGACCACGCGTCGGACACGCAGTTTTCCGAGAGCTTTTTCAAGTCGTCCGCCGTGCGTATTCTGACCGTGTTCTCCTCTGCCGCCGCGGCCGTGCCGAGCAGAGGCAGCATGAGCACGGCACACAAAAGCAGCGCTAAAATTCTTTTTTTCATATTAATCTCCATTCTGCCGCATAACAGCACGAAAAAAGTGAAAATCTCCGCATGCGGCCGAATGGAGATTATCAGGCATGTTCCGCGGCTGCCGCTTTAGCGGCGGGTGGAACGCCGATCAAAGCGCAATAGTGTAAATTTCACACTATTGCTGCTCCTCAATAAAGGTCGGGTTCTTCTCCTCTAACTTTTCCTGTTCCGGTTCCACTTCTTTCTTCCTGCTAAAAGTGGTCTTTTGTATAAGCTTATCGAGTATCACTATCAGCTGCGGCAGCACGGTCATAACCAAAATGACCGAGATAAACGCGCCGCGGCCTATAGCAAAGCCGATGTGGTTTATATACACGTCTGTCACGCGGCCGACGCGGAAGCCCGCCACGGTCAGTATTGAGCCGGAGGTCAAAATGGTCGGGAAGCTGTCGCTCATGGTCTGCACCATCGCCTCGCGCGGCTCAAGTGTCTGCCGCTGGGCAAGGTAGCGGTTCATGATGACTATAGCATAGTCTATCGTCGCGCCCATCTGTATAGCGGAGACTATCATGTTCGTGACGAAGGACGAGAGTGTGTGCGTCAGATACGGGAAAGTGAAGTTAATCCAGATACTGCCCTGAATGACGAACACCAGCAGCACCGCGCCCGCCACGGACTTGAAAGTCATCAGCAGTATTACAAGGACAAATCCGATGGTGCAGACATTGACAAGCGTAGAGTCGCTGCTGAAGCTCTCCTTCAGCTCACGCGCACTCGTAATCTGGCCGATGACGAGGCATGCGCCCTCACCGTAATAGCCGTCGGCAATACCGCGCAGCTCATCTACCAGCGCGAGGCTGTCCTCACCCTCATCCGGCACGTCGGCCATGATGACCATTCTGTCCCAGTTGTCGCCGCGAAGTTGAGCCTCGCCGCGCTCAAGCTCACCGCGAAGCTCGTCAATGCTTTCCTGCGTCTCCTCGTCGAGCGTGACTATGCCCTGGTCAATCTTCTCAAAGAGGAAGAGGAACATGTCGATGAGCGGCACGGAATAGGTCTCGGCGTTGCCGAAGATAGCCTGATACTGCTCATGCTCCGCGCCGTAGGCCATGTACAGCAGCTGTGCCTGTTCATAGTCTATGCCGAGAAGCAGAGAGAGCATGCGCGGGGTATAGGCGTCAGTGAGCACCCGCCCCTCCTCAATCTCGATATTGGCAAGGCCGGTCGCGCTCTTTACATGGTCGAGCTTGGCGGAGCGAGCCAAAATCTGCTTTTCCGCCTCATAGTTGCCGCTGGGCACGATGACGGCGATTGTGGTGTCATTGGTAAAGGTATTGGTGATGGCGTGCTGTGCCTCGCGCGCCTCGGTTTTAACAAGCTCGGTTATGGTGCTGTCAGAGAAGGCATACTCCGTGCGCGTGGAGCACCAGATGGTTATGGGGATTAAAAGCATGAATATCCACACGAAAACGCCCTTGCCGTTGACAAGAAAGCGGCCCCAGCCGTCGATTCTCGGCACGAGCGAGCGGTGGACGAAGCGGCGAAGCGGCTTTTTGAAGTACGCGATAAGCCCCGGCATGAGCAAAAACACGGTCAAAAGGCTGCACATAATGCCCTTTGCCAGCACAAGGCCGAGGTCGCGCCCAAGACGGAACTGCATCAGTGTCAGCGCCGCGAGGCCGGAGATGGTGGTAAGGCTGGAGGAGGATATCTCGATTATTGACTTGGAGAGCGCCTCAATCAGCGCCTCGCGCTCGGTGGGGTAGTTCGCCGTCTCGTCCTGATAGCGGTGGGAGAAGATGATGGCATAGTCTATGGCGAGGGCGAGCTGGAGAATGACCGCGATAGAGTTTGTGATTGACGATATCTCGCCCAGCCAGAAGTTTGTGCCCATATTCAAAAGCGCGGCCACCGCGAACACTATGAAGTAGATGACCACCTCAAAATAACTGCGCGAGGTGAACAGCAGCACCGCAATGATAACGAGCATCACAAGGATGAGCACGCCGCCCATCTGCTCGGCAATCTCGGCATTGAGGTCGTTGCCGATTTCAGTGCTGATGCAGGTATCAAATTTCGCCGTCATCTCGCGTATGGTGTCCATTGTCTCCTCAACGGCCTCGTCCGCGACCTCGCCGTCAAAGGAGATGCTCAAAAGCGCGGAGGATTTGACAAAGTGCGCGCTTGAATCGTCAAAGGTCACGCCCGTGACATGCTCCAGCTCGCCTATCCTGTCCGCCATTTCCTTTGCGCGGTCATAGGTGGTATTGGTGAGCATCACGTTTGCCGTGGCATAGGTGGTAAACTCGGTCTCCATTATGGTCAGGCCGCGGCGCGTATCGGTATCCTCCGGGAGGAAAGCCGTTATATCGTCGTTCACGCGCACCCGGCCTATGCTCATCACGCAGTAGGCGCAGGCCACGGCGAACAGCATCATGATTATCAGCCGCTGGTCGACTATAATCTGCGAGATCATCTGCATTATATTTTTATTATCTTTGTTTCCTTTATTTTTCAAGAGATTCCCTCCGAAACTCCGCAAGTTCTCAGATAACTCAACATTACTCATAATAATGATAAAACACTCTTTCCTTAAATGCAATTTACATTTTAATAAATTTGTGCGTTTTTTGTCATCCCGGCGGGAATTGTCTAACAGCCGCCGGGCCCCGCCCTACATTGTAATAGTATATGCGGAAAAAATTAGAGAAACTTAAGAGCGCGGCGGGAAACCGCGTCATAACGGCATAAAAGAGCACAGCGAAACCCTGTGGTTCAGCTGTGCTCTTCAGGTATCTGGTTTGTTTCGCCTAATCAAGCCCCCAGCCTTTGAGCGGCAGGCGCTGCATAGCGCCGAAGATTTTGCTCTTTACGTCCGGGTAGTCCTCCGCCATGAGCTTGAGCAGAGTCTTTACCTCGTGGCGCTTGCTGGTTTTGTCCTGCGGGCAGGGATTTTCCACAACGGGCAGCCCAAGCGCCGCCGCGACGTTCGCAATGCGCTGCTCGCCGCAGTAGATTAGCGGGCGGATTTGCGTTATCCCTGAGCGGTCGAGAAAGGTCACGGGCTGGAAGCAGCTTATGCGCCCTTCCATCAGCAGGCTCATCATAAAGGTCTCAACCGCGTCGTCCTGATGGTGGCCGAGCGCAAGCTTGTTCATGCCGAACTCGCGCAATGTGCCCGTGAGCGCGCCGCGGCGCATCTTAGCGCACAGCGAGCAGGGGTTATCCTCGCGCCGCACATCAAAAACGACCTCCTTGATGTCCGTTTTTACGCGGTGATATTCTATCCCCTGCGCATCGCAAAACGCCTGCACCGGAGCAAAATCCATCCCCTCAAAGCCCAGCTCTATCGTCACGGCACAAAGCTCAAAAGGCTTGGGGTAGTAGCTTTGCAGGTGCTTCATCGCCGCCAGCAGCAGCATGCTGTCCTTCCCGCCCGACACGCCCACGGCGAGCCTGTCGCCCGCCTCAATCATGCCGTAATCGTCCACCGCGCGGCGCAGATGGCCGGTAAATTCGTTGAGTATTTTTAAGTCCATTTTTAGCCCTCGGAAAAATTGAAAATTCATTTTAAGATTTTGCGAGATTTCAGGAGCAAACGCGAGATTTCAGGAGATTTGAAAATCAGAATTAAAATAGGTGTTGACAGCCCGCAAAGCTTGTGGTATAAAGATAAAGCGCGCTTGGTAATACTGTTGCGTTCAGTGATATTTTACTTTCGCGCCCCTGAAATGTCAAAACATTTATTCTATATGGAGGCACAGATATGTCTACTACTATGGCAACCAAGGAAAACGTTACCCGCAAGTGGTACGTCCTTGACGCGGCCGGCAAGCCCATGGGCAAGACCGCCGCTATCGCCGCCGATCTTCTGCGCGGCAAGCTCAAAACCGACTACACTCCCCATGTTGACTGCGGAGATTACGTCATCATCATCAACGCCAAGGACGCTGTCCTGACCGGCAACAAGCTCACCCAGAAGTACTACCGCACTCACTCCGGCTACCCCGGCGGTCTCAAGGAGACCCAGTACAAGACCCTTATGGCAACCAAGCCCGAACTGGCTATGCGCCTTGCCGTCAAGGGCATGCTTCAGAAGAACACCATCGCTGATTGGCAGCTTACCCGCCTGCGCATCTTCGCCGGCCCGGAGCATGACCACGCAGCTCAGAAGCCCGAAGTCTGGGCTCGCTAATAGGAGGTAAGAGAATATGGCAACCTATAAGTGCAAGAAGCCCTACATGTACGGCACCGGACGCAGAAAGTCCTCTGTCGCGCGCGTTCACCTCATCCCCAACGGCAGCGGCGTTATCACCATCAACGGCCGCGATATTGATGACTACTTCGGTCTTGACACCCTCAAGCTCATCGTCCGTCAGCCCCTGGTCACCACCGGCACTGTCGGCAAGGTCGACATCGAAGCTACCGTCACCGGCGGCGGCGTGTCCGGTCAGGCCGGTGCCATCCGCCACGGCATCTCCCGCGCTCTCCTCTCCGTCGATGAGAGCTACCGCGCCGCACTCAAGGCCGCAGGCTTCCTGACCCGCGATCCGAGAATGAAAGAGCGTAAGAAGTACGGTCTCAAGGCCGCCCGCCGCGCTCCCCAGTTCAGCAAGCGTTAATCGGCTGGATTTTTACAATCGAAAATGCTCAAAAACCCCGGAAAATCAAGGTTTTCCGGGGTTTTCTTATACCCAAACAAGCTGATATAGTTTGACCTGATTTGACATAGCGAGAGCCATTTTCGCCCAATTTTTAATGGTTAAATATAGGACAACCGGCAAAAATGGGGGTAAAAAACGGGCTTAGTGGTTAAAAAATAGGACAACCGCAGCCCCGTTTTGAGGGTGTTTCGGGGACGATTTTTGCTCCCTCTCCTCCCTCGATTTTTACCGCGGCAGTTTGGCATAGTGCCCCCTTACATGTACAACAAGCGGAACACAGAGAAAGCATACCATGAATACTGCTATGATGAAATCATCATTCCCGAAGAACTTTGCACAGTTCATTACAAAGCCGCAATTCAGAAGCGAAACCGATGGATGGTGGACAGAGCCGATTATTCGACTGCCTGTTTGTTCCGGGATTTCGGCGGCGCTTATGAAGCCGTCAAATATGCGAAAAGGCAAGGCAAGTCAAAAATAAATCTTGCAGAGCAGGGGCACCATTTCTGATATCCCGCTCTTTTCCCATTATTTAACTGTATTTAGAGAAATCCTCGCATACGGCTGAGAGTATTGTCACCATAGATGGCGGT
>CAUABY010000035.1 GCA_958427375.1 uncultured Eubacteriales bacterium | reverse complement strand
AGTTTACACAAAGTGCTTGACAGGCATATGTATTTATGATGTAATCACAAAGAATACTTTGCGCTGCTTTGACATGGCGCCCGCCACGGCGGCGGCTACAAGCCGAACATACTTTTTAGCATAGGAGAGACTGATTTCTTGAACGTTAAGCTGAGAAAATTTCTGCATACCGTAATTTTCACCGTTTGCGGCGTCGCCGTGGGCTATCTGTATTACCGCTTCATGGGCTGCGGCTCGGGTAGCTGTGCCATATCCTCAAATCCGGTGAGGAGCATGTTGTACATGGGGCTTGTTGGCTGGCTTTTGTCGGTGGTTTTTTGGAAGGATGGCGGTAAATCATGCAATATGTAGTTTCGTTTCTGGAGGGCATTATAACCTTTATATCGCCCTGCCTTCTGCCCATGCTGCCCATATATATATCCTACTTTGCCGGGGGCGGCGAGCGCAGTACGGGGAGAACCCTGCGCGGCGCGCTGGGCTTTGTCGCGGGCTTCACGGTGGTTTTCGTGCTCATGGGCGCGCTCGCCGGTACGGTCGGCGGCTTTCTGAGGTCGCATCAGACGGCGGTGAATATAGTCTCCGGCCTTGTCGTGGTGTTTTTCGGGCTGAACTTCCTCGGCGTGTTCAAGCTTAATATTTTCAAGGGCAGCAACAGGAGCGTGGATACGGCGGACATGGGCTTTTTCTCCGCCGCGCTTTTCGGCGTGGTCTTTTCCCTCGGCTGGACGCCCTGCGTCGGCGCGTTTTTAGGCTCGGCGCTGATGCTCGCCTCTCAGCAGGGGCATGTGGCGGAGGGTATGGCGATGCTGCTTGCCTACTCGCTCGGCCTCGGCATCCCCTTTGTCGTCAGCGCGGTGCTGATAGACTATCTCAAGTCCGTTTTTGACTGGATAAAGCGGCATTATGACGTAATAAATAAAGTCTGCGGCGCGTTTTTGATTTTGATCGGCCTGCTCATGGCGACCGGCACAATGGGCCGGCTGCTGAATCTCTTGAGCTGAGGCTGAATTAGGAGGCATTATGAAAAGTAAAAGAACTCTTGTTGTTATAATATTGCTCTTTGTGCTGCTTTTGGGCGGCGCGTATCTGCTGTATGAACGGCTCGGACAGGAGACCGCCGCCCAGCAGCTCGCCGTGCGGGAGACGCCCATCCCAGCGGAGCAGAGCGGCGAAGAACCCGCGCAGAGTGCGGCGGAAAGCACACACGCCGCTGACAGCACCGACGGCATCGACACCGCCGATGCCGCCGACAGCGCGGAAAATGAGATGCCCCTCGCGCCGGACTTCACCGCCTATGACACGGACGGAAACGAAGTGCGGCTGTCCGATTATATAGGAAAGCCCATTGTCCTCAACTTCTGGGCAAGCTGGTGCGGCCCCTGCAAGCGGGAAATGCCGGACTTCAACGAGAAGTACCTCGAACTTGGCGATGAGGTGCAGTTTATCATGGTCAACCTGACCGACGGCCAGCGCGAGACCGTGGACACGGCATCAAGCTTTATCGCACAGCAGGGCTACAGCTTCCCGGTCATCTATGATAAGGACAGCGCCGCCGCCATAGCCTACGGTGCCTACTCCATCCCCACCACCTACTTCATCGACGCGGACGGCTATGCTGTCGCCCGCGCGAGCGGCACCATCGACGCCGAGACCCTGCAAACCGGCATCGACATGATAACGGAAAAGTAAAACACGCATACCGCCGTGGGATTACCCACGGCGGTATTTTGCTGCCCGCGGCATATCACACGATGTCCGTTCGCCGCGAAAAACTCAGCGCAAAAAATTATAAAGTACACGAAAAGACAAAAATTTCACAAATACTCAGGCTTTGCGCGGCGTTTGATACTGAAAAACGTGAAAACATTATGCTTGACCGCGCTTATGCGGAAAATACCCTTGAAAACAGGGATGAAAAATGTTATTATATGCAAGCATGAAAAATAAGCTTTATACGGAGGTGATAAGATGGAGGAAGCGAGCAATGCCCTGTTTACAATCGGACCTGTAGAGATAAGCGGCGTTGTCGTGACGATATGGGTGATAACAGCGGTTTTGACTGTGCTCTCTATCATTGCCACGCGCAACATGAAGGACGTGCCGGGTGTGATGCAGAATTTAGCTGAGCAGGCTGTTATGAAGCTGCACGGCTATTTCTCGGATATCCTCGGCAGAAAGCTGACCGATAAGTATTACCCTGTGCTTGCCACGTTCTTTGTGTTCATCATTGTCTGCAACTATTCCGGACTTCTGCCCGGCGCGGGTCATTACGCGGGCTTCAAGGTTCCCACGGCGAGTTTGTCTGTCACAGCGGCGCTGGCTGTTGTCGCCTTCTTTTTGATCCACACGGTTGGCGTCAAGGAGCGCGGCTGGAAAGGCTACTTGAAGTCATTTTTGAGCGTGATGCTCCCGCTGACTCTTATTGAGCAGCTTGTGCGCCCGTTCTCACTGGCTCTGCGTCTTTTCGGCAACCTGTACGGTGAGGAAATGGTCACGGAGAATCTCTACAGCATATTCCCGTTCATAGTCCCGCTTGTTATGCAGGTGCTCAGCCTGCTGTTCTGCCTGATTCAGGCGCTCGTATTTACCATGCTGCTGTCCATCTACATAGGCGAAGCAGCCGAAGAAGAATAATTTTGTATAATTAAAAAAGGAGAAAAACAATGAACAGTGGTTTAATCGCAATTGCAGCCGCAATCGTTATGTCCGTCAGCACCATCGCCCCCGGCATCGGCCAGGGTCTTGCAGCGTCAAAGGCGATGGAGGCAATCGCCCGTCAGCCTGAGAGCGCAAAGGATATCCGTTCCACGCTTATCCTCTCCCTCGGCCTTATGGAGGCACTTACTATTTATGGCTTGCTGATAGCATTCATGCTTGTTGCAAAGGTTTGAGCGTTAAAAACGGCCAAAGGAGATTATAATGCTGAGTATCAATTTTTCAGACCTGATTCTCACAATACTGAGTTTTTTCCTTTTGCTGTTCCTGCTCAACAAGTTTCTGTACCAGCCGGTGCTCAAGTTCACGCGTGAGCGTCAGGCGCGCATAGACGCGCGGCTTGAGAGCGAGCGCGCCGCGAACGAACAGGCGGCCGAAAGCGAACGCCGCATCGAGGCGGATAAGGCCGAGCGCCGCGAAGAGGCCAAAGCGATGCTTGCCAACGCGCACCGCGAACAGGTCAAGGAGCAGGAGGAACAAGCCAAGCTCCTTGCCTCCGAGAGCGCTTCGGCGCGGAGTGAGTCCAGAGGGCGCGTTGAGTTGATGGCGCAGGATATCAAAACCGAGCTTGCCGAGCATAAGGATGAGCTGGCGGAGATCCTGGCGGAAAGGCTCATCGGCAAATGAGCAGGAATAATAAAGCAGAAAGGAGGGGTGACTGACACATGTTCGAGTGGAATATATGGTATAACCTTATAAACTTTGCCATTTTTGCCGCGGCCTTGTACTTTATCGGCAGAAAGCTTGTCGTGAAGATGATTAAGAACTACCGCGATAAAGTGGCGCAGGAGCTGGATGATTCCAAGCGCGCCGCGGAGCGCGCGGAGGAAATCCTGGCGGGCATAAGCGCAATCGACGCGAAGGGTAGGGCGGACTGTGATAAAATCATGGCCGATGCCGACGCCGAGGCGCGCGGTCTGCGCGAGAAGGCTGCCCAAGCCCAGCAACGTATGAGAGAGGAAAGCGCGGCGGACAATGAAAGCGACTATGAACAGCTTCGCTTTGACATGCAAAAGCAGCTGGCACCGGAGGCCGCGCAGAAGCTGATCACAGCGGCGGCGGACATTCTGCGCCGGGCGGATGCTGACAGTAAGCGGGAGCTTATAACACGCTTTATTGCCGAGCTTCCCGAAAAACTCACAATCACGCCAAGTGACCGTGTCAAGCTTGACGCGGGCGAGCGGATATCAGTCATCATCAGCGGCGGCGCGGAGCTTGCGCAGGCCGATATAGAGAAAATAGAGAGCATTGTGGAGCGCGTGTACGGCGCAAACACTGTCAGCTTCACCGTGAAATATGACGAGACGCTCATAGGCGGCGTCTGCGTCAGCGCGGGCGACAGCGTGTATAACGGTACGCTTGCCAATCAGCTTGACCGCGTGCAGAAAGCCGTTGCCGCAAACGAGGAGACAAACGACGTCGTCGGCATGCTGCGCGACAGGTTCAGCGCCGCTCCCAAGGATATGGAGACCTATCAGTCCGGCAGGGTTGTCAATTTGTTTGACGGTATCTGCCGCGTGTCCGGCCTCGCCGATGTTATGGCGGGCGAGCTCATCGAGTTCAAGGGCGATTTGCGCGGCATGGTCATGGACTTGGAGAAGGACAATGTCGGCGTCGTGCTGCTCGGCAACTATGACGCCGTGCAGGAGGGTGACGAGGTTCGCCGCACGGGACGCATAATTGAGGTGCCCGTGGGCGAGGCGCTGCTTGGCCGCGTGGTCGACTCGCTCGGCCGCCCGGTGGACGGCAAGGGCAGAATCAATACCACCCAGACACGGCCCATTGAGAACAAAGCCCCCGGCGTTATCGACAGGAAGAGCGTATCGGTGCCTATGCAGACCGGTATCAAGGCCATTGACGCGCTCGTGCCTATCGGCCGCGGCCAGCGCGAGCTGATAATCGGCGACCGCCAGTGCGGCAAGACCTCCATTGTCCTCGACACCATTCTCAACCAAAAGGGCAAGGACATGATCTGCATCTATGTAGCCATAGGGCAGAAAGAGTCCACTGTGGCGAGCTTTGTGGAAAAGCTCAGAGAGCACGGCGCAATGGATTACTCCATAGTTGTCGCCGCCACAGCCTCCGCGCCCGCGCCCATGCTCTACATCGCGCCCTATTCCGGCGCGGCCATGGGTGAGTACTTTATGTATAAGGGTAAGGACGTGCTCATTATATACGATGACCTCAGCAAGCAGGCCGTTGCCTACCGCGAGCTGTCGCTTTTGCTGCACCGCCCGCCCGGACGCGAGGCCTACCCCGGCGACGTTTTCTATCTCCACTCCAGACTTCTGGAGCGCGCCGCGCGCCTCAGCGATGAGCGTGGCGGCGGCAGCATGACCGCCCTGCCCATCATCGAGACGCAGGCGGGCGATATCTCCGCGTACATACCCACAAACGTTATTTCCATCACCGACGGGCAGATTTTCCTTGAGACTGACCTCTTCAACGCGGGCGTGCGCCCGGCGGTCAATGTCGGCCTCTCGGTGTCGCGTGTCGGCGGCAGTGCCCAGCTCGGCGCTATGAAGCAGGTCGCGGGCAGGCTGAGAATGGATTTGGCGCAGTACAGAGAGCTGGCGGCGTTTTCGCAGTTCGGCTCGGACCTCGACAAGGCCACGCGTGATACGCTCCTGCGCGGCGACAGAATGACAGAGCTTCTGAAGCAGCCCTGCTACGCGCCCATGGACGCGGCGGATCAGGTCATCTCCATCTTTGCCGCGAACGAGGGCTATGCCGATGATGTTGAGCTGAAGGATATTGCGGAGTTTGAAAAGGCGCTTGTGCCCTTTGTCAACCGGCACTATCCGGAGCTTCGCGCCGAGATTCACTCCGGCAAAAAGCTCGGCGGCGACAGTCTTGAAAAGCTCCGTGCGGTCATCGCGCAGTTTAAGGCGCAGTGGCAGGCCTGAGCTGCGTATCCATCCCGTCGGGGCGGCAGAGTTCCCGGCGGGAGACAAAATAAGTAAAAGGAGGTGGGGCATGTGGCAAATATGCGCGCTATCCGCGGCAGGATAAAAAGCATAGAGCAGACCCGGCAGATTACTAAGTCAATGAAGATGGTCGCGGCGGCCAAGCGCCGGCGCACACAGCTGTCCGTGGGCAATCTCAGAAGCTTTTCGGATAAAAGCCGCTTCATACTCTCGCACCTCATGGGCAATGTCACGGGTTCGGATAATCCCTTCCTCACACCCAGGGCCGGAATCAAACGGCGCTGTTATGTGCTGTTCGTCGGCAACAGGGGGCTCTGCGGGGTCTATAACTCCGCGCTGCTGCACTATGCCGAGCAGGAAATTGCGGCTGACGGCGGGGAGAGCTTCGCGGTCGTCTGCGGCCGCTGGGGCAAGGACAGCATCAAGGCCTCCGGCCTCGATGTGCGCCGCAGCTTTGATGAGATAAGCGACACCCCGTCCGCGCAGGACAGCCGCGAGCTCACCGAGTACCTCAAGGAGCTGTACCTGAGCGGCGAGGCGGATGAAATCGTGCTCGTGTACCAGCAGTTTCGCTCCGTGCTCTCGCAGACGCCGGGCAGGCTCACGCTTCTGCCTGTCCCCCAGCTTGATGAGGGCGACAGCAGGGATTATATCTTCGAGCCGGATGAGAAAACCGTGCTTGACGCACTGGTGGAGCTGTATATCAGCAACACTGTGTATTCCGTGCTGCTTGAGGCCAAAACCGGCGAACACTCGGCCCGTATGACGGCCATGACCGCCGCCACCGACAATACCGAGGAGCTTATATCCAGTCTCACGCTTGAGTTAAACCACGCAAGACAATCTGCCATCACCACCGAGATTTCCGAAATCGTCGGCGGCAGTGCAATGCTCCAGCAGCATTGATTCAGACCTCATACAATAAGGAGGTAATAACCGATATGGTAAACGGCATCGTCAAAAGGGTCATCGGCCCTGTAGTTGACGTTCAGTTCCCGGCGGGCAAGCTGCCGGAATTATATAACGCGATAGAGATAACCCGCGCGGACGGCAAGCTCACGCTCGAAGTTGTGCAGCAGATAGGTGATAACTCCGTGCGCTGCATAGCGCTGGCTTCGACGGATGGTATCTCCCGCGGCACCGCCGCCGTTGATACGGGCGCATCCATCACCATGCCCGTGGGGGAGGCGACGCTTGGGCGCATGTTCAACGTCGTCGGTGAGCCGATTGACGGCAGGGGTGAGGTCAAGGCCGAAAGGCGCCTGCCCATCCACCGCGACGCACCGCCCTTCACCGATATCCGCCCCGCGACCGAGATGCTGGAGACCGGCATCAAGGTCGTTGACCTGCTTGCTCCCTATGCCAAGGGCGGCAAGATAGGCCTCTTCGGCGGCGCGGGCGTCGGAAAGACAGTTTTGATAATGGAGCTTATACGCAACGTCGCGTATGAGCACGGCGGATACTCCGTGTTCGCCGGCGTCGGCGAGCGCAGCCGCGAGGGCAACGACCTCTGGAACGAAATGAACGAGTCCGGCGTTATCAATAAGACCGCCCTTGTTTTCGGACAGATGAACGAGCCTCCCGGAGCGCGCCTGAGAGTGCCGCTCTCCGGCCTGACCATTGCGGAGGACTTCCGCGACAGGAGCGGGCAGGATGTGCTGCTGTTCATAGACAATATCTTCCGCTTCACCCAGGCGGGCTCCGAGGTGTCGGCGCTGCTGGGGCGCATGCCCTCCGCCGTCGGCTACCAGCCCACGCTTGCAACAGAGATGGGTGCCCTGCAAGAGCGCATCACCTCCACCAAGGACGGCTCCGTAACCTCTGTTCAGGCGATTTACGTCCCGGCGGACGACCTCACGGACCCCGCCCCCGCTACAGCTTTTGCACATCTTGACGCGACCACGGTCCTCTCCCGCGCCATCTCCGAGCTCGGCATATACCCCGCGGTTGACCCGCTGGACTCCACCTCCCGCATCCTTGAACCGACAGTGCTCGGCGCGCGGCATTATAACTGCGCCCGCGCGGTTCAGGCGGTGCTTGAGAAGTACAGACAGCTTCAGGATATTATAGCCGTCCTTGGTATGGATGAACTCGGACCGGAGGACAGGGCCACGGTCAACCGCGCCCGCCGCATCCAGCGCTTCCTCTCCCAGCCTTTCCACGTTGCGGAAAACTTCACCGGCATGCAGGGGCGCTACGTCCGCCTTGAGGATACCATCCGCAGTTTCGAGGCCATCCTCGGCGGCGAGGCGGATGACCTGCCCGAACAGGCGTTCATGCTCTGCGGCGACATTGACGAGGTGTACGCAAAGCGCGGCAGTTATTGAGGTAGCGTACCATGGAAAACGGTATACATCTGTGCATAGTCACGCAGGATAAAACGGTTTTTGAGCGGGATGTGAGCTATGTCAACATCCCCGCGGCTTTCGGCTCGCTCGGCATACTGCGCGGTCACGCGCCGATGGTGTGTGCCGTCTCGCGCGGCGTTGTGCGCTGCAGCTTTGACGACGACGGCTCGGCGCGCGTCGAGGTCGGCAGCGGCGTGGCGGAGGTATCCGACAATGAGCTGACTATCCTTGTCTCGGACGCGAAAACAGCTGAATAAAAATGCAATTAAGATGACGGAAATCAGTGTCGTGCGACATCGGTTTTCCGTCATCTTTACTTTTTGAAAAAACAGTGATAAAATCATCCGATAAAGTGGCATTTGCACAAAATCAGCTAATGCAAGAGAAAGGAATATGCCTCAATGCTCTCGCTTCTTCTCCCTATAATATATCTCTCCTTTATAAGCCTCGGCCTGCCGGACTCACTTCTGGGCTCGGCGTGGCCGACTATACATGTCCAGCTCGGTGTGCCGGTGTCCTATGCGGGGATAATCTCCATGATTATCTCACTTTGCACCGTTATCTCCGCGCTGATGACCGCGCGCGTCACCTCGCGCTTCGGCACGGGTAAGGTCACGGCGGTCAGCGTTGTGATGACGGCGGCGGCACTGCTGGGCTTCTCCGTCAGCGGCTCGTTCTGGCTCTTGTGCCTGGTCGCCATACCCTATGGTCTCGGCGCGGGCTGTGTGGACGCGGCGCTGAATAATTATGTGGCGCTGCACTACGCAAGCCGCCATATGAGCTGGCTGCACTGCATGTGGGGCCTGGGTACGACAATCGGCCCGCTCATCATGGGCGCGGCGCTCTCCGGCGGGCTCGGCTGGAGCACGGGCTATCGCTATGTCGGCCTTATCCAGCTTGTAATCGCGCTCATAATCTTCGTAAGCCTGCCCATGTGGAAAAAAGCCGCCGACGCGGGCGGGGGAGAGGTCAAGGCAAAGCCCCTGCCGCTGAAAGAGGCCGTGAAAATACCGGGGGCGAAGGAGGTCATGCTCAGCTTCTTCTGCTACTGCGCGTATGAGCAGGTCGCCATTCTTTGGGGCAGCAGCTATCTCACGGGCGCGGCGGGCCTCTCGCCTGAGCGCGCGGCGAGCCTTGCAAGCCTTTTCTGCATCGGCATCACCATTGGCCGCGGCCTGAGCGGCTTCATTACATATAAGCTCAACGACACGCAGATGATACGCCTCGGCCAGTCGATTGTCGCGCTCGGCTCGGTGATGATGCTTCTGCCCTTTGGCGCTTGGAATAAGATGGCGGGCTTGCTCATCGTCGGCCTCGGCTGTGCGCCGGTCTACCCCTGCATCATCCATTCCACGCCGGGCAACTTCGGCGAGGAGAACTCGCAGGCCATTATCGGCATCCAGATGGCGAGTGCCTATGTCGGCATCACGCTCATGCCGCCGCTATTCGGCCTCATCGCCCAGCATATCACCGTCAGCCTCATGCCGGTTTTCATATTGCTGCTGCTCGCCATCGGCGCGTTTATGTACGAGCGCCTTGTAAAAAAGACTCAGAAAATATAATAAAATTAACCAAAATCCCACGGCAATTCGCCCAAAAACGGCGACGCCGCGGGATATAATATTTGTGCGTGTTTTACATCGCAAAATGTCCAAAATGAGCCCTCAACGGATGGCTGAAGAAGGAAACGGATGCAAAATAAGCGAGAAAAAATAAAATTGCATCTAAATAAATTAATTTCTTTGAGATGTTAGTCAAATTGCATCATAAATAATAGCGAAAATCAGCAAAATGCTCATTGACGCGAGAAAAGCATGATGCTAATATATTACTGTAAGATATAAAGGGGAAGTTTTTTGACACAGATAGGCTTGCAGTCTGGAGGCGGAGTATGAAAAAGGTTTATGTACTGATAGGCAATTACGGCAGCGGCAAAACCGAGCTGGCGCTCAACTTTGCTTTTAAAGCGGCGGAGCGCGGCGAGAGGACGGAGCTGCTGGACTTGGATATGGTAAATACCTATTTCCGCCTTGCCGAGCGCGGCCGCATGACGCGGATGAAAGAAATCCGACTTGTTTCGCCGAACTTCGCCTGTTCCGGCATTGAAACGCTCTCCCTCCCGGCTGAGGTTGCCTCGGCTTTCGCAATGGACTGGGATACCGTCGTGTTTGACGTCGGCGGTGACGCGGTTGGCTCCACGGCGCTGGGGCGCTACCATCAGGACTTTGTGGATCTTGAGCCGGGCTCGCTGGAAGTGCTCAACGTCGTTAATATCCGCCGCCCGCTTGCCGGCACGGTGGAGAAGATTGTCAATCTCCAGCGCGAGATGGAGATTCACTCCCGCCTTAAAATCACCGGCATGATAAATAATACAAATCTCGCCACCGCCACCACCGAGGCGGAGCTACGCGACGGGTATGAGATTATAAAGGAAGTGTCCCAAATCACGGGCACACCGGTGAAGTACACCTCCGGCAAGAAGGAGTTTCTTGACAAGTTCCTCGCCGAGGGGCACGACCCGCAGTATATCGGCCAGCCCATCGCAATTGACACCTATATGGAGCGCGACTGGGACAGCTGGATAAAGGGCCTTTGAGTCATTTAATTTGCGCAAAATCCGCGAAAGCGGCAAATATACCATCAGTTTTGGCAACAAATCCCTAATCATTATAGAAAAGAGGTTGTACAATGGTAAAAGTAACTATCAATGAGCTGGTCTGTAAAGGCTGCGGCCTCTGTGTGAGGGCGTGCCCGAAGGGCGTTCTTGGCCTTTCCAAGACTAAGCTCAACGCAAAGGGCTACCACCCCGCAGAGGTAGTAGATCAGGCGGCCTGTATCGCCTGTGCCTCATGCGCGCGCACTTGCCCCGATGTAGCAATCCGGATAGAGAAGGAATAAGGAGGAAAGAAAAATGGCATTAACTCTTATGAAGGGTAGCGAAGCGATCGCTGAAGCCGCCATTCGTGCCGGCGCGCGTTTCTTCTTCGGCTATCCTATCACCCCGCAGACTGAAATCCCTGAGTACATGTCCGCACGTATGCCCGAAGTCGGAGGCTGCTTCCTCCAGGCCGAGAGCGAAGTCGCGGCAATCAACATGGTGTACGGCGCTGCTTCTACCGGCGCGCGCGTCATCACTTCTTCCTCCAGCCCCGGCGTCAGCCTCAAGCAGGAGGGTATCTCCTATTGCGCGGGCGCACAGCTCCCCTGCGTCATTCTCAACGTTATGCGCGGCGGCCCCGGCCTCGGCAGCATTCAGGCTTCCCAGGGTGACTATTTCCAGGCCACCAAGGGCGGCGGCAACGGCGACTACCACCTCATCACTTACGCCCCTTCCTCCATTCAGGAAGCTATCGACACCTTGATGTTCGCCTATGACAAGGCGGAGAAGTACAGAGTGCCTGTTCTGATGCTGGCTGACGGTATCATGGCACAGATGATGGAGCCGGTTGAGATGCCTGATATGGTGGACTACAAGGTCGACCCGGAGAAGAAGCCCTGGGCCTGCACCGGCTGGCAGCCCGGCGATGACCCCGCAAAGCGCGGCGTTATCAACTCCCTATACATAAGTACTGAAGAGCTTGCCATCCATAATGACGACCTTCAGGCCACCTACCGCGAAATCGAGAAGAACGAGATCATGTACGAGGCCTATCTGACCGAGGACGCGGATATAGTCATCACCGCTTTTGGCACTGTTGCCCGTATCGCAAAGTCCGCTATCCACGAACTGCGCGAACAGGGTATCAAGGTCGGTCTTTTCCGCCCCATCACCGTGTGGCCGTTCCCGTATGAGCAGCTTGCAGAGTCTGTCAAGGGCGCAAAGGCTATCCTCGATGTTGAGGTCAACGAGGGCCAGATGATGGAGGATGTCCGTCTGGCGGTCAACGGCACTCTGCCCGTGTACTACTTCGGTCACTGCGGCAGCCAGATGCCCACCACTGATGAGATAAAGAACAAGATCCTCGAAATGAAGGAGGGTAAATAAATGTCCGTAGTATTTGAAAAGACCAAGTATCTGACCGACAAGCAGTTCCACTACTGCCCCGGCTGCAACCACGGCATAATCCACCGTCTTGTGGCAGAGTGCCTTGAGGAGTCCGGCATGGGCCGCAACATCGTGGGCGTAGCGCCTGTCGGCTGCTCTGTTTTCGCGTATGACTACTTTAACTGCGACA
The DNA here is from genome assembly GCA_958427375.1 of uncultured Eubacteriales bacterium. Taxonomy (GTDB): domain Bacteria; phylum Bacillota; class Clostridia; order Oscillospirales; family Oscillospiraceae; genus Limivicinus. The sequence continues at coordinate 272 of CAUABY010000035.1, read as the reverse complement.
TGATTGAGGCCGCACACGGCCGCGCCCCCGCAGTTGCCACCGGCGTAAAGCGCGCAAAGCCCGACTCCCTCGTGTTCACCTATCAGGGCGACGGCGACCTTGCCTCCATCGGTACCGCTGAGATAGTCCACGCTGCACACCGCGGTGAGAAGATAGTCACCATTTTTGTCAACAATGCTATTTACGGCATGACCGGCGGCCAGATGGCTCCTACCTCCCTTATCGGCCAAAAGACCACTACCTCTCCCTATGGCCGTGATGAGGACTGGTGC
>CAUABY010000034.1 GCA_958427375.1 uncultured Eubacteriales bacterium | reverse complement strand
CCCCTGCTGCTCTGTTTTCTTTACATTGCAGCATAGTTTTTTGACAGTCTCAAACTCCCTCGGCCATTCAGCCGAGGGAGTTTCTCGTTTCAGCACCGACGGAAGCGGTGTCCGTCAGTCTGGCTTATTTTTTGTTCTTTCTCTTTTTAGCGCTGACTATCACAGCCGCCGCACAACCGGCAGAGGCGAGACACAGCACCAGCCACAGGGCGAGGTTGCTGTCGTCACCGGTCTTGACACCGGGGATGGTAGAGGTCGTGCCCCAGGTTCTGAAGTAGCCGGAGGCGTTGCCGTAATTATCGCCGATGGTAATGGTGTGGTAGGCGGAGCGGTTGATATAGTTGAGAAAAGCCGGGTTGAGGGCAATGCCTATCTGCCCGTCACTGGTGGAGACGCTGTAGTAGTGTACGCCATTGGTGAGCTGCATACCGTCGACCCAGACGTTGCCGCTGAAGTTATAAATCGAGTCGTTGACGATGAAGCGCAGTTCGTTCTTGCCGTTGTACACGGAGTTGTTGCCGCTGGTGATGGCCGGGGAATAATTCACGCTTATATCGCAGGTTCCCACCGCGGTGCCGTACTTTGCCGTGATTCTATATTTGCCGTTGAAGCCGCCGCGGAACTCCGCGGTGTTATTGCCGGAGTAGTTGCAGTAGTAAGTGCCGGACTTTGCGGCGCTGTCAATGGCTTGCGCGGTGATGCTGTCGACGACAGCACCGGTCAGCTCTTGATATTTACCATCTTCTTTTACTGTAAAAATCCTTGCTCTGATGGTCGTGGCGCCGCCGCGCTGGGTGATGGGATTCTTATCGGCAGTGAGCATTATAATGTTGGTGCCCACAGTGGCGACGGTGATAGAAACCGTGACATCGGCGTAAAGGCCGGACTTCTCGTGCGCGGTGATAGTGACTGTACCGGCGGCAACACCAGTCACTTTGCCGCTTGCATCAACGGTCGCAATATTATTATCACCGGAAGTCCACTCGATATTTGAGTTATTTATTTTACCGTCGAACATCGCCTTAAGCTCAACCGTGCCGCCCGGTATTATGTTCTCCTGCTCAGGGCTTACAGTAAAGGTGCCTTTAACGTTTATGGTGCATGTTGCTGTTACGGCGCTTGCATCGCTTGCAGTAGCAGTCAGCTTTGCAGAACCCACATCAACCGCGGTAACTTTGCCGGTACTTTCGTCCACGGTGAACACATTAGTATCACTGCTCGACCATTTGATATCCTTATTGTCCGCGTTGTCGGGTGTAACAACCGCCGTGAACTCTTTATTGGTGCCGGGTGTCATGTCGACAGTAGTAACAGGCACATCCCCATCTTTATCTTTGATTTGAATAGCGGTAACAAGGACAGGGTCAGCGCTTACTTTCACAGCACAAGTTGCGCTAAAACTGTTATCAGCAGTCGTTACCGTGATTACCGCATCACCGTCCGCAACGCCGGTCACAAGGCCGTTTCCATCGACAGTTGCAACATTCGTATCACTGGAAGTCCAAGTGAGGCTCGGATTATCTGTAGTGTTTTCGGGCTGAAATGTCGCTTTCAGCTGAATGGTGCCGCCAGGCTTGAGCTGTGCCGTCGCCGGTTCGATGGTCATGCCGGTGATAGGAATGCGCGCCGGAATAACTTCAATTTTATATGCGGTGGAGAGTTTTGCCGAGCCGTTTTCAAGAGTCGCTGTTATCGTGGCTGTGCCTTCGCCAACGCTTTTCACTTTGACGGTGCTGCCGCTTCCTTCAACAATGGCAACAGCCGTATCGCTGGAGCTATACGTCGCCGTATTTGCGTCAAATCCATCCACGGTGACTGTCAGGGAAAGCGGAAGCTCAGAAGCGTTATACATCTGGCCCTCTTCACGGTCTGAATCATCCACAAGTTTGATGCTGTTGGTAGACCGCATAGAAAGCGTGTTTTTGGCAAGTTCATTAGTCTCTGTTGTAACGGTTTCAGTCTCGCTTTGGGCTGCAATGCCGTTTTCAGCGGCAGGGCTCACCTGCACCTTTTGGCTGACGATGCAGGTCACGCTTGCATCACCCACACCCGTGGCAAGAATCTTTGCGCTTGCCCGGCCATAACTGCCCTCGTTATACTGGTTTTCCTCAAGCACGGTCACAGTTCCGTCAGATACAAATTCGGCTGTAATATCTTCGCCTGCGGGTCTATAGACGACATTGAGAGTGATTATTTCACCGTATTTAATCTCTGGGGGATTGATGAGTGCATTGCTGGCTTCATCCACAAACTTGACTTCTTTTTCGCCAAGCTCAAAGGGCAAGTCCTTCTCTTTCTCAGTCTCTCCGGCCTCATTCCCCGCTTCGGCAGGATTCTGAGTGTCATTCTGATTCTGTCCGTCCTGATTTGTGTCGTTCGGATTTTGTCCTTCCGGCCACTGGCTGGTCTCACCGGTAGCCCCGCCGGTAGTATCGCCATCAGTCTGGTCTGTGCCGCCCGCGATGAACGATGTGCCGGTGTCGGGCTCAGCGGCATATGCGCCGACCGCGCACATGGACAAGAGCATGCACACCAGCAACACGCTTGACAATACTTTCTTCATAGTTTTCATATTTTACTTCCTCCTTATGAGGTTAATTTACACATTTTTTGTTTCTATCTGTGCCCTTCGCTTGTTATGACGCTGCTTTTTGCGGAAAGTTCCCTGAAAACAGATAAAATAATTTCCAGAAACTTTTTCCGTGTGCGGCAGAACTTTCCTCCGTTAATTTCGTCATATAATACAGGCCATAATAGACGTAGTTTATTATATCATCATATTCTCCGTTTTACAAATACCTGTAGAAAATTTTCTGCGCAGAATGTATAATAGAAGCACATTATAATAATCCGGAGTACAACATGAAAAAGCTTGCTTCTATATTAATAGTGTTGAGCCTGATTCTGCTCACCGCCTGTTCGGGGAACGCCACCCCCGCCGAGCAGAGCGCCAAGCCGACATCCTCCGCCGTGCCCACGGCCGAGGTCAAGAGTACCTACCCACTCGACTTTTTCCGCAGTGACGAGAGCATACAGCAGCAGGAGGCCGACGGCACGCTTCTCTGCCGCGTCAGCTTCCCCGCGCTCCATCTCAGTCAGGAGGACGCGCTCGCCTTTCCGGGGCTGAGCCGCGCGATAACCCAGATGAACGCGGAGGCGGCTTCAAGCGCGCAGGCCGCTTTTGAGCAGCTTCTCCCGCTCGCGCAGGAGGCATACAGCACCGCCTTGTCCGCCGGGACCGATGGCCCAGCCGCGGGCACAGGTGAAGAGGCGGTGGAGTTTACCGCCGCCTCACGCACGGTGACGGCAAGCCTGCCGCGCGCGGACAGCCGCGCTGTGAGTGTTCTGTGCTCCATGGAGACAGTCTCCGGCAGTACGGCGGGCGACACATTTTACTACAGCGCAAACTTTGACTCCGCCAGCGGGAACAGCCTCACGCTGGGAGATGTGGTGTTCGACCTGCCGGGCTTTCGTGACAGGCTTGAGGCGGGGCTTCGCGCAAAATACCCGAAGGCGGACTTCACCCGCCTTGAGGACGGGCTCAACGGCTACATGGCCGACACCACAAGCCTCACCTGGACGCTTGACTATCAGGGGCTGAGCGTTTTCTTCGCCCCAGGCACCATCGCCGCGTATGAGGACGGCATGCTGACCTACACCATCCGCTTTTCCGAGAAGCTGAGCCTTTTCAATCTCTACTACACCGTAACCCCCACGGCATACGCCGTGCCGCTGATAGGCGGGGTATGCTATGACTATGACCTTGACCTTGACGAGCGCGCAGACGATATAAGCGTTGAGTTTAAGTACGCGCGGGACGATAGCATTGAAAATCTGATAATCTCGGTAAACGGCAAGGAGTACACCGCGAACACGCCAATGCTCTACTGCGATATGTACGTCGTGCGGCCCGGCACGGGCGCAAGCTACCTCTTCATCTCCGCGCAGAATCTCACGGGTTACGGCTACATAAGCGTGTACCGGCTTGACCGCAGCGGAGTGAGCCTTGTGGGGATGCAGTACGAGAGCAGCCTTTACGCCACGGCCTACACCTCCGCCTGCCCCGGCACGGTCGTGCTGACAGACCCCGGCTCGTTTATGATGGGCACGCGGCTTCAATACCTCGGCACACTCACGGGGCTCAAGGTCTACCGCACCGGCACTGACGGCCTGCCCGCAAGCCAAGACAGCTACTACACGCTCTATGGCGGCAAAACGCTGACGCTAAAGCGCGAGCTTGTCACGGCCACCATAGACGGGCAGGGCAGCGGCACCTTTGCCGCGCAGACTTTCCCCGTCGGCACGCGCTTTGACGTCCTGCGCGCGGACGGGGAAGGCGCTGTGGATGTATACGCCGACGACGGGAGCTTCTGCCGCTTATACGTCAGCGGCAAGCCGGGCGCGCAGAACGTGAACGGTATGCCCGTGGACGATGTATTTGAGGGCGTGGAGTACTGAACCGCGCACAGGGTTATTTATATAGAACAGGGATAAAGCCAAAAAAGCTGATATGCGCCGGACCCGCGCCGCACAGGGCGGGGCAGCTAATATCAACGTAATAGACAGAAAGGATGATGACCATGGATAAGTTTAGCAGCATGCCCGCATCGGGCGTAATCGTTATCGCGCTGATTGCGTTTCTTTTTGTGCTGGCGGTAATCCTGCTGTTTAGTGTGTGCGCCTGCTACAAGCGCATTTCGCGCCTGACGGCGGGCAATAACACCGGCGGCAGCGAGTTTCTGCGCTACACCACGACGGAGTTTACCGCAGCGTACAAGCGCTCAGGGCTGGAGGTCAACACCCCGGCCATAATCGAAAACGCCATGAGCGTGAAGCTCTCCGGCGCGCTGCTGTGCGAGCGGTTTTTAAATAGCTCCGTATCGCTTTTCGTCACGCTCGGCCTTTTCGGAACCTTTCTCGGCCTGAGCCACTCTGTCTCCTCGCTCACCGAGCTTATCAGCTACAGCAACACCGCCGAGTGGCTGAGTGTGCTTGACAGCGTGGGCGGCGGGCTTATGTCGGCGCTGTCCGGCATGGGCGTGGCGTTCTACACCTCGCTTGTGGGCGTGGCCTGTTCCATTATATTGACGCTTTTACGCGCGGTATTCAATCCTGAGAGTCTGCGGCAGAAGCTTGAGACCCAGCTTGAGCTCTGGCTTGACCACAGCGTCGCCCCCACCCTGCCCACCAGGGCCGCGAGGGATGACGTTGACCTCGTCCACCAGATGATTGACGCGATGAACGACGCGGCCAACAGCATGGACAGGACGCTTCGTGCCGCGTCGGAGGACATGGGCAAGACCATGGACACCTCGCGCACCTATCTTGGCGCGTTCAACAAGACCGTCGGCAGCTTCAACGAGGGTGTACACGACTTTTCGGAGTTCAACTACAGCCTCCAGGGCACTGTTGAGCGCATGGACCTCGCCATACGCGACCTTGTGGCGGCTCTGCGCCGTGTGCAGGGTGAGAAAGGCGGCAGGCAATGAGGCGGCACTCCTCCCGGCGCTCTGACGCGCTGGTAGCAACAAATCAGGGTGAGCAGGGGCACTGGCCGTCATTCGCCGACATGATGTCCGCCATCGCGCTCATTCTCTTCTTTCTGATGCTTATTTCGTATATTCAAAATCTCGTCACCGGAAACGACCTGCAAAACACGCAGGAAGTGCTTGCCAACACCCAAAGCCAACTTGAGCTGACCCAGGAGCAGGTAAAGGACGCCGAGGACGAGCTTGCGCAGATAACGTTTGACCTCGACGCGGCCAAGCTCACACTCACCGAGCGCGAGCGTGAGATTGCCGACAAGGAGCAGGAGCTGATCGAGCAGCAGAGCCTCATTGCAAAGCAGAAAGAATACATGTCCTCCGCCGACGCGGAATTGACCGCGCTTCGCAGTCAGATGCAGACAATCGCGGTACTGCGCCTTTCAATTCTGGAGCAGATACGCGACAGCATCGTCAGCGTGATGGGCGACGCGTCAAAGGTCAGCATCGGCGACAACGGCAGCATAATACTGAGCGAGGGTGTGTTCTTCGACCTCGGCTCCTCACAGATAAAGCCGGGCAGTGAGCCGGTGCTCAATCAGCTGGTGCAGGTTTTCGGCACCTTCCTCTCCAACAGTGAAAACGCGAAGTATGTCGACAGCATCGTCATCTCCGGCCACACCGACAGCACCGGCACTGCCGCCGAAAACCGCATACTCTCCACCGACCGCGCAAACTCCGTTTTGAACTACCTCTTGCAGTCGCAGAGCGGCGCGCTGTCGCAGTACGCGCACTATTTCTGCGCCGCGGGCTACGGCGCGACGCGCCCCGTCGCGGACAATAACACCGACGCGGGCCGCGCGGCAAACCGCAGAATTGAGATATCCATGATACTCAAGGATGACACGGTGCTCGATATTGTTGAAAGCTACTTGGATTTGGACCTGGCAAACGCCGCGCCGGAGCTCCCGGCTGACACCGCCGCCTCGTCCTCATCCTCTTCTCCGGCACCGTTCACATCCCCCGCGCCGTCCGCCTCCCCGGCAGTCCCTGCACAGCCGTGAGCGGCACTGGCGCAGTTTGAAGCGCTATCCACTCCCCCGCCGCGCTGTTTCTCCCGCGCGGGCGCAAAAAATGGCCACCCATAGGGGTGGTCATTTTTATTGCTGTTTTTCAATTCCCCGCTTCGGGGAGGCAGTGCATCTGTGTCACGCCGAGCACACGAAACCCCTCCGCGTGGCCGCATGCGCGGCGCAGGCCGAAATCGGCAGAGCGCAGGCGCAGATACAGGGCTATAGCCTTGCCCTCGCCGCTGTCCGCGGGAAACTGGCTTTTATGACAGTCGAAAACGGAGGCAATCTGCTGATTCAAAAGCGCCTTTGAGGTTTTGACATAGCTGTTGGGCTTCGCCGTCATGTAATAGGCAAGCGCCTTGACGGGGGCGGCCTGTGCGCCGTGCTCCGCCATGAGCCGGGCATAGGGGGCGAAGTACGCGACCTCCGCCGCGGCTCTGCCGGTGTTCAGATGGTCGATGTGGCACTCGCTTGTAACGCAGTGATCAGGCGCGAAGATAACATCGGGCTGGAAATCACCGACGGCCTTGGCGACTTTGGTAACAAGCTCGCGCGCGTCATAAAACCCGCCGTCAGAGAACGGGAGAAAGTACACATCGTTAACGCCGAGCGCCGCCGCGGAGGCACGCGCCTCCTTCTGGCGGATGGTAATAAGCTCCTCCGGCGGGATTTCGGCCGAGCCAAAGCGCCCGTCGGTACATATGAGAAAGCCCACTTTCTTGCCCGCGGCGGCTAATTTTGCCGCCGTTGCGCCCGCGCCTATCTCAATATCGTCCGGATGCGGGCCGATGAAGAGGAAGCGTTCAAAGCTCTCAAGCTTCGGCAGGGGCGCGGCGATTTTCAGCGCAAGTTTTGTAATGCTCATGCCTTTGCCTTTCTCGCCTCAAGCTCGGCACAGATGCGCGCATACTCGTCCTCATCCAGCTTATAGTGCTTTTTGTAGAGCGCGTGGGAGGTCAGCATCAGCACACAGGGGATTATCGCCATGCACAGGAGCAGCGCGAGCGTCTGCCACGGGGCGATGCCTTTGATAACGCCGTCGATGAGGCTTATTTTATCCGCCTCAGTGAGGAGATTGCGCGCGCACTGGTTTTCAAGGTCGGAAATGCTGTTGGTGTACTTGGTGACACCGAAGATGATATAGCTCAAGTTGGTGACGAGGATGATGAGCGCGGAGGAGAGCTTCGTGAGGAAGGGGCGCAGGGAGGCGATAATAGCCTCGTCGCGCTCGCCGGAGATATATTCGTTATACTCAACGGTGTTGATAATAGAAATCATCATAATGAGGTAGAATCCGTACTGGCCGAAGTTTGAGAGCATGTAGCCGATGACGACCGCCCAGAACTTCAGCATGGTGGAGGGCAGGGAGAGCCCGGCAATCAGCAGCAGCGCATAGCCCGCCATGGCGATGGCGATGAGGATGCCCATGAGCTTTTTGCGCCGCACCTTGCGGGAGATGGCGGGATAGAAAATCATCAAAAACGCGGTGACGGACATACCGACGATGGAGAAGAGCGAGAACAGCCCGCCGTTATAGCCGAAGTCAAAGTATATGTAGGTTGAGCCGATGCCGCCGATGATAAAGCCGTTGCCTATCTGCTGGATGAGGAAGATGAGACTTATCCACAAAAGCTGGTCGTTGCCGGTGATAGTTTTCCAAATCTTTTTGAAGCTGACGGGCGGCGCGTCGGTATATTCGCGCTTTTCTCGCACGCCGAAGATGGTGAAGCACAAAAAGAGCGGCGCGAGAATGCAGACGATGAGCGCGATAACGCCGTAAGCTGTGGTGGTGCTGCCGCCGATGGCGTTCTCGCCGACAGTGAGCATGGGGATGAGCACGCTGGCGAGCGTGCCGCCTATGCCGGCGAAGAGTGTGGCGCGGGAAGTGAACTGGTTTCTTGCGTTCGCGTCAGACGAGAGCGCGGGCACCATACCCCAGTAGGAGATGTCGTGCATGGTGTAGGTGATGGAGTACATGAAGTAGATTACGCCGAAAAACCACACAAAGCTCCAGCCCTGAAGCTTGGTATTGAAGGCGAGGTACACTACAACGCTTGTTGAGAGGATGCCGATGACGAGCCAAGGCTTGAACTTGCCCCAGCGCGTGCGCGTGCGCTCAATGATATTGCCCATGATGGGGTCGTTGAGCGCGTCAAAGATCCGCGCGGCGACTACGATGGCGGTTATCGCGGCAAACTGCGCGCTGGTGAGGTTGCGCGTGAAGAGGACAAAGGTCATTATGCAGCTTGTGAAGAGATAATACACCATATCGCGGCCTATCGTGCCGAGCGGGAACATGATTAGATTTTTCTTTCTGAGCTTGATATCTTCCATAATAAAGCCCCTATCGTATTAAAGTTTAATTTAATTATAACAGTCCGCAAAGCCCATAGCAAGAAAAAATATATGCTGTCCGGGCAGTATCCGCGCGTGTACGGCAAAACCGGCACCGCTCTTTTGCGGTGCCGGTTTCCAGCTTGTCAAAAAAGCCTGTTTCAGACTTTTTTGACCGCTTCATCCGCCGAGCATTTTGATGGTATCAAAATGCTGCTTCGCCCGAAAGGCCTTGATTTTCAAGGCTTTTCGGCGGCGGTTTATTGTATTTGAGGCGGGCCTTGCCCCCTCAAGCTCCCCTGCTGCTCTGTTTTCTTTGCATTGCAGCATGGTTTTTTGACAGTCTCAAAACCGGCACCGCTCTTTTGCGGTGCCGGTTTCAGTCTGTCGCTTTTAATTTTTCCTGTGTCCGTGGTATGCGCCGTGTGCGTAATCACGGATTCATCGTGTAGTTGGGGGCTTCCTTGGTGATATAGATGTCGTGCGGGTGGCTCTCCTTGAGGCCCGCGGAGGTGATGCGCACAAACTTGCTCTTAGTGCGCAGTTCCTCAATGTTGTGCGCGCCGCAGTAGCCCATGCCGGAACGCAGGCCGCCCATCATCTGGTATATGGTCTCGCTCGCCGCGCCCTTGAAAGGCACACGCCCCTCAACGCCTTCGGGGACAAGCTTCTTGTTGTTCTGCTGGAAGTAGCGGTCACGGCTGCCGTTGTTCATTGCGCCAAGGCTGCCCATGCCGCGGTAGACCTTGAACTGACGGCCCTGATAGACCTCGGTCTCGCCGGGGGCTTCCTCACAGCCCGCGAGCATGGAGCCCATCATAACGACCCTGCCGCCCGCGGCAATGGCCTTGACGATATCGCCGGAGTACTTGATGCCGCCGTCGGCAATGATGGGCACGCCGTACTTGTCGGCCATCTCGCCGCACTGGAGGATTGCGGTAATCTGCGGCACGCCGATACCGGCGACAACGCGGGTGGTGCAGATGGAGCCGGGGCCTATGCCGACCTTGACGCAGTCAGCACCGGCCTTGATGAGAGCCTCAGTGGCCTCGGCCGTGGCGACGTTGCCCGCGACAAGCTGAATATCGGGGAAAGCTTCCTTCACGCGGGTGATTGCGCGCATGATATTCGCGGAGTGGCCGTGCGCGGAGTCGAGCACAAGCACGTCAACACCAGCGTCAATAAGGGCGCGGCTGCGGTCAATAACGTCCGCCGTCACACCAATCGCGGCAGCGCACAGGAGACGGCCGGAAGCGTCCTTGGCGGAGTTGGGGTACTTCATGACCTTCTCAATGTCCTTGATGGTGATGAGACCCTTGAGGTGATAGTCTTTATCAACTATAGGCAGCTTTTCAATGCGGTTTTTCTGGAGGATGTCCTTTGCCTCGTCAAGCGTGGTGCCCTCAAGGCCGGTGATGAGGTTTTTCTTGGTCATAACCTCGTCGATGGCACGGCCCATGTCGGACTCAAATTTCATATCGCGGTTGGTGATTATGCCGATGAGCTTGCCCTGCTCGTCCACGATGGGCACGCCGGAGATGCGGAATTTCGCCATCAGCGCGTCCGCGTCACCGAGTGTGTGATTGGAGCTGAGCGAGAAAGGATTGGTTATAACGCCGTTTTCAGAGCGCTTTACCATATCGACCTGCTCGGCCTGAACGTCAATGCTCATATTCTTATGGATAACGCCGATACCGCCCTCGCGCGCCACGGCAATAGCCATGCGGTACTCGGTGACGGTGTCCATCGCTGCGCTCATCACGGGTACGTTCAAACGTATTTTCTTCGTCAGCATAGTGGACAAATCCACATCCGCCGGGAGAATATCGCTCTCCGCCGGAACAAGCAGCACATCATCAAAAGTCAGACCCTCGCCGACAAAACGCTGAGAATAAATGTTATCAAGCCCCATATCTTTCCTCCATACAAACTTTTTCCACGTAAGCATTTCCGCGGCCTCAAAGTAACAGGAATTGAAACTATGCTGCCGCGGTAGATTTCAGTCATTATAACAAATTAAAAGAGAAAGTCAAGTCGCATAACGACGGATTTTCGTCTTTATTTCCCGCTCTCTCTGGCAAAATAGAATATGTACTGCTGGGCAAGCCCCGCATATTCGCCCAAAGCGGCCGGGTCGAAGTCCGCGGGGAAGTTTTCGTGCAGTGCGCGGCGTATCCACACGTCAATTGGGAAAGCCTCCATGTGAAACAGCCCGAAGAGCACCACGCAGTTTGCGACCTTCTCCCCCACGCCGTTCAGCGCCAGCAGCGCTTTCTTCGCCTCGGCATAGGGGCAGGCAATGAGCGCTTGCAAATCAAGCTCCCCGAAAGCCACGGCACGCGCCGCCGTTATGATATACGCCGCGCGATAGCCGCAGCGAAGCGGAGCCAAATCCGCTTCGTCGAGCAGGGCAAGCTTTTGCGCGTCGGGGAAGCTGAAGTACCGCCGCCCGTCAAACTCAAACTCCTCGCCAAATTCACTGCATAGCCGCTCAACTATGCCCTTTATTCTTTTTATGTTGTTGCACTGCGAGATGATAAACGAGCACAGCGCCTCCCACGGCTCCTGCCGGAGTATACGTATGCCGCGCCCGTACGCGACGCAGTTATCCAGATACTCCCCGCCCTTGCCTATAAATGAGCGCGAGATCTCATCATAGTCCCGCTCCAAGTCAAAATACTCCCGCCAGAACTCAAGCGGCGCATCCGTGCGGATAATAACCTCGCCGTCACGCGTCCACAGTGCCGCCGCGTGTCCATACGCCGCGCCAGTGTACACCCCGTCCGCGTCGGCGTTCCATCTGAAGCACTGCCCGCACTCAAAGGTCTTTACAAGGTCAAGCTCCTCCGCCGACGCCAGCCTGTACTCTCTCACGCTCATTTCTTTTACCTCCGCTTCGCGTTTCATCTACATTATTGTAAATTATAATCCAATACTGACTAATACTGATTTTCATTTAAATTCTAATTGAAAATGCGCGTGCTTTGCACGCTCACGCCGCGCTTAAGCGCGCGTCATGTCGTCTCATGCAAAATCCGGCGCGCCTGCGGCGCTATAAAAAGCTTTACAGCTTTTTAACGGATTTTAACATACTTTCCCTCACCGTTGCAAGTAGCCTGCTCCTATGTTATAATACATAAATCCAAACCGACGCCCTGCCTCACTCCGGCGGGCTTGTCAGCCGTATTTTAAGGAGCAAGTTTATGGCCTTAGCTATTTCTATATTTTTCCGCGTGCTCGCACTGGCCGCGGCGCTCGTGTTTCTGCCGTGGGGCATGGGCTGTCTTTTCCTGCACAAGGGCGAATTTGACGGCGGCTTTGTCTATTTTTTCGGCCTGTGCGCCCTGTTCACCAGCTTTGAGCTTTTGTACCTGCCGTTTTTCGTTGTCGGCCGCGGCTTTGCGCTGATGACGGCGCTGTTCTTTGTGCTGGCAGCCGCCGCGGCGCTTGCGGGGCTGTTTTTGCGCGCGAAGCAGGAGAAACGTCCGCGCGCCGGGAAAGCGCCGCTGAGCCGCAGGGAGAAGATTTTCACCGCGGTTTTCGCCTGCGTGGCGCTGTGGCAGATTCTGCGCGCGGTTTTCGGCGGAGGCACGTGGAATATTGACGACGGCTGGTATCTCGCCCTCGCCAACACCACGATGTAT